>CAIOZS010000146.1 GCA_903862845.1 uncultured Thermoleophilia bacterium | reverse complement strand
TCCCCGGCGGACACCCGAGCATATCCTCGCGCGCCCAGCGCGAGCACATCGACAGGCATGTCGAGCTGGCGGGCGAGCAGCAGAGCGCGGTCAGCCATCGCAGCCGCAGCGCTGAAGTCCTCTCGGTCCAGCGTCAGGCATTGCGCCGCGAAGTTGAGGACCCTGACCAACTCCGGCGACGGGTCGTCGCTCAGGAGCGCAAGGGCCTCGGTGACCGGCTCTTCGACACGCGGGTCGTTGAGGTACCTGCGCGTCAGGGAGAGACTGATCAAGCACACCGCGAGCGCCCGGCGATCACCTGTGGCTCGCAGCAGAGCTGCCGCCTCCTCGAGCAGCTCGGCGCCCTCGCGATCGCGCAGGCACTCGTGCAGGGCGTCAGCCCATTTGACGAGCACGCCGGCTCGCGCCGGCCCCTCGTGGGGAAGCAGCTCTGCGGCGCGCGAGTAGTAGCGTTCGGCGGCGGCCACGTCGAGCCGCATGGTGTGGTCTCCGGCCAGCGTCAGGTGGCGGGTCGCCGATCCCCGCAGCTCCGCGGCGGTATCGGAGTCGCCCAGCGCGAGCGCCAGGTCCATGCCGGTGACGCTGTGGTGCGCGAGCATCTGCGCGTACTCCAGGACGCGGTCGCCGGCCTTAGCCTCGAGCCAGCCCGCCGCGGCGGCGTGCTTCTGGACGCGGGCGCGCTTCGGAAGCTCCGCGTACGCGACGTCGCGGGCCAAGGCGTGCCAGAAGAGGTACTCGGTCTCGCCGGCCAGGGACGACGACACGACCGCGCGCACCAGCTGACGCTCGGCGAGGAAGGCCATGCCGGATCGCACGTCTGCCGGATCCCGCCCGGCGAGGGCGGCCACGCCGCCGTCCCAGAAGCTCTGGCCGAAGACGGCCGCGTCGCAGAGCAACGCCTTCTGGTCGGGCGGCAGTGTGTCGAGGCGGGCGGCGAGGACGGCCTGAACGGTGTCGGGTAGGGGGAGCGCCTCGCCTTCCTTGAGGCGCAGCACACCCCTCGTCTTCAGCAGGAGCCCGCGGTCGAGGAGCAGGCGCACGTACTCCTCGGCGTAGAGCGGGTTGCCGCCGATGCGCTCGAGGACGGGGCCACGGACGGCAGCGGCGAGGCGTTCGTCCAAAAGGGAGCTCACGAAGCGGGCTGCGTCTTTGCGACGCAGCGGTGCGAGGGTGAGGCGCGTCACCGCGGGCGCGCTCGCGAGGACGTCGGGATGACGCTGCAGGAGCTCCGGCCGCGTCGTTCCCAGCACGAGCAGCGGCGCCTCGACGGCCTCCGCGACCAGGTGCTCGACGAAGGCGAGCATCCCCTCGTCGGCCCAGTGCAGGTCCTCGAAGACGAGCACCGTGGGGCCGGAGGAGGCGATGTGGCCGAGGAAGAGGCGCCAGGCGGCGAAGCTCTCCTCGCGCGAGGCCTGCGCGGCTTCGAGGCCGAGCAGGGGGCGCAGGCGCTGGCGCAGCCACGGCCTGTCGGCGCCCTCCGGGAGCACCGCCTCGAGCTTGGCTTCGACCGCCGCTACGTCGTCCGAGTCGAGGATGCCGGCGTGCGCCTTGAGAATCTCGGCGAGGGCCGCGAAGCTGACCCCCTCGCCGTAGGGCAGGCAGCGGCCCTGGCGCCAGGTGACGAGATCGGGCGAGGCCTCAAGCGTCCTCGCGAGCTCGAGCACCAGGCGGCTCTTGCCGATGCCGGGCTCGCCGACGAGGAGAACGAACTGGGCCTGGTTGGCGGCGGAGGCGGCCTCGAAGGCCTGCTGGAGCCTGCGCAGCTCGGCATCCCGGCCGAAGAAGGGCGTGTCGCCGGCCCCCGTGGTGCGGAGTCCGGTGCGCGACCTCGGCTCCACGGGGCGCCAGAGCGCGAGCGGTTCGCGCTTGCCCTTGACGGTGACCGGCGGGAGCTCCTCGTAGGCGATCGCCGCGGCGCTCAAGCGCTGCGTGAGCTCGCCGACGACCACGGCACCGACGGGCGCGGCGGTCTGCAGACGGGCGGCGGTGTTCACGGCGTCGCCGGTGAGGAAGGTCTCGCCGGAGGCGGGGTCGACGCCGAGGTGCACGTAGGTCTCGCCGCTGTTGACGCCGATGCGCACCTGCACGAGGTCGCCGTTCGGCCAAGCCATCTCGCCGGCCGCGGCGGCGAGCTTCAGCGCCGCCCGGACAGCTCGTTCGGCGTCGTCGTCGTGGGCGGCGGGAAAGCCGAAGACGGCGAGCACGGCGTCACCGATGAACTTCTCGACGACGCCGCCGTGCCCCACGACGAGCCTCTTTGCGAGAGCGTTGTACCGGCGCAGGAGCTCATCGATCAGCTCGTGGTCGGCGGCCTCGGAGTGAGAGGTGTAGCTGACGAGGTCGCAGCAGAGAATGGTCACGACCTTGCGCCCCTCGGCGAGCACGTGGCTCTCGGCGCTGAGCCTGGTTCCACAACCCGGGCAGAAGCTGAACTCCGGCGGGCTGTCGCGGCCGCACGACGGACAGACGGTCATCGCACTGCTCATCACGGCACCAGCTTACGCTCGCGCCGGCCTTCTGGATAGGTAGCCGTTTGTACGGCATTTCGCGCAGCACCCGGACCCGCACGGCGATCCCGCACCGGGATTCGCGCGGCGGTCGTGGACACTCTCCGCCGCGGTGGATAGAGTGGCCTCATGGGTGAGCAGGGACCGCTCCAGTTCGATCCCGAGGCGATGCGCGACATCGGCCATCGCACGGTCGACGCGCTCGTCGAGGCCATCGCCGCCATCGAAAGCCAGCCGGTGATGTGCCGGGTCGGGGCGCCGCCGATGCGCGCGCGACTCGACGCGCCTCCGCCGGCCGCAGGCCGGCCGTATGAGGAAGTCCTCGCGCAGGTCTTCGCCGACGTCGTTCCCTTCTGCGCCCATACCGGCGCCGGCGGCTACATGGCCTTCATCCCCGGCTTCCCCACCTGGCCGAGTGCCATGGGCGACCTCATCGCCAGCGCCCTGATGATGGATTCGTGCTGGTGGGCCGGCGGCGCCGGCGGCAGCCAGCTCGAGCTCACGGTGCTGCGCTGGTTCGCCGACTGGCTCGGCTATCCGGCCACCGCCTCGGGCATCCTCGTCAGCGGTGGCTCGGCCGCCAACATGACCGCGCTCGCCTGTGCCCGCGAGCGCCGCGTGGGCGCCATGCGCGACGACCTCGTGGTGTACGTCTCGTCGCAGAGCCATTCGTCGATGGCCCGCGCCGCCCGCGCCCTCGGCTTCCGCCCGGAGCAGGTGCGCGTGCTGCCGGTGGACCGCTCGTTCCGCCTGCGCGTGGACGTGCTCGAGCAGGCGATGACCGCCGACCGCGCCGCCGGGCTCGTGCCTCTCGCGGTGTGCGCCAACGCCGGCGCCACCAACACCGGCGCCGTCGATCCGCTGCCGGCCCTGGCCGACGTCTGCACGGCCCACGATCTGTGGCTGCATGTGGACGGCGCCTACGGTGCCTTCGCGGCGATCACGGAGCGCGGGCGGAGCACGCTCGCCGGCATCGAGCGTGCCGATTCCATCACCCTCGACCCGCACAAGTGGCTGTTTCAGCCGTTCGAGTGCGGCGCCATCCTGGTGCGCGAGGCCGAGGGCCTGCGCCGCGCCTTCGAGATCACCCCCGACTACCTGCGTGACGTCGAGACGCACGACGAGGTCAACTTCTCGGACCGCGGCCTGCAGCTTTCGCGCTTCTGCCGCGCCCTCAAGGTGTGGATGTCGCTGCAGACCTTTGGCCTCGACGCGTTCCGCGAGGCCGTCGACGGGGCGCTCGATCTCGCCCAGGAGGCGGCGGCGCGCGTCGCAGCGAGTGCGGAGCTCGAGCTGCTCGCGCCCGTCGGCCTCAGCGTGGTGGCCTTCCGCCGGCGACCCGCCGGCGAGACCGACGAGAGGCGCCTCGACGCCATCAACCTCGCCCTGGTGGCCGCCGTGGAGCAGACCGGCGAGGCGCTGGTGTCATCAACCCGGCTCTTCGGGCGCACGGCCATCAGAACGTGCATCCTGAACCCCACCACGACGGCAGCGCACGTACACCGCGTGCTCGACATCATCGAGCAGACACCGCTGGACACGCTCGACCTCGGCGACGGCACGCACGCGTCGGTGCGCCGCGAGCCGGACATCGTGCACGGATGGGCCACGAGCCCGTCCGTAGCGGCGCCCGACGTGCGCTGGGTGCCGCTGTTCGCCGCGATGGGCGCGAAGGAGGCGGCCGACCTTCTGACTCGAGCCGCCGAGCGCCGCCTCGAGCCCGGCGAGACCCTCATCGAGCAGTGGGACGCCGGCCGCGACTGCTTCGTCATCCTGGGAGGCACGTTCGCGGTCCGCGACGCCGGGCGCACGCTGGCGACGCTCCAGGCCGGCGACCTCGTCGGCGAGCTGGCGGCGCTCGACTGGGGAGCCGGCTACGGCGCCGTGCGCACCGCAAGCGTGGAAGCGCTGACGCCGGCCACGGTGCTCGTGCTCACCCCGGAGCACCTGAATGAGGTGCTGCGCCGCTCGCCGAAAGCGCTCGACCTTGTCGAGCGCATCGCCCGCGAGCGGCAGGCACAGGGTCGGTAGAGCCGAAAGCGACGGCCGGAGGCGCCCCTGCGGGGCCCCCGCCGGCCGTCGCTTCGTGCGCCGCGTCAGTGGGCGCGCGGCCGCGGCTGCGCGAACCGCGCGTGCGCGGTCTTGAGGCCCGGCGAGCACCAGGCCAGCGTGAGATCGTCTTCCTGTCGCGGCGTCATCTGGTCGCAGGCCGGCTGGCCGGCGAACACGACCTGCTTCGCGTAGACGCTCGCGGCGCAGGTGCAGCGGGCGCGCGGCTGCTCGGCGAAGAGCTCCGCGTACGTGCACTCGAGGCAGACGGCCAAGCGGCTGGGCTGGGCAGCGACTTTCAGCTTCGCCGGCCGCTCGACGACGGCGGGGCGCCAGGTGACCGTGCTCGGCGCCTGTGTGACCGGAGCTTGCAAGTTGGCCTTCATGGCTCCTCCCGGATCGCGGTTCCACTCAGACGCTGCCCACGGTACGCCCGTCGAGAGGCTCGCCTCTTCACCCTATCCGGGTGGTCTGTGCGACGGCGCCGTGAAGTCGAGATCGTCGCTGCGCCCGCGGGGGAAGCGCCGAACCCGCCGCGTGCTCAGCCCACGTCGCGCCTCCGGAAGCCGGCCAGCCCGATGGCGATGAGGCCGGCGGCGATGACGGTCAGCCACACCATGGGTGCGGCGGCGAAGTCGCCGCCCGGCATCCTGGGCACGTGTGCGAACGGCGAGATGTCCATGACGGTCTGGCTCAGGTCGAACAGCGCGCCGAGCTCGCCGAGCAGCACGAACCCGACCAGCGCGACCCAGCCGAGGACGATCAGCCGCGGAGCCAGGCCGAAGACCGCCACGACAATGCCGATGATGACCCAGGCCGCCGGGATCTGCACGAGCGCGGCGACCACGATCACTCCAAGCCGGCCGCTGTCGCCGACCTGCAGGGCGCTGACCAGTCCCGCGCCGACGCCGACGAGGGCGAGCAGCAGCGCCGATCCCAGCAGGGCGATCGTCAGATGGCTCCACGCCCACCTGACGCGTCCCACCGCGGTAGCGAGCAGGGGCTCGGCGCGCAGCGCCGACTCCTCAGCGCACAGGCGCATCGCCGCCTGCACCCCAAACACCGCGGCAAACACGCCCGAAAAGCCCAGCTCCACGGCCAGAAAGGCGTCTCTGAGACCCTTTGCGCCGCCGAGCCTGGTGATGAGGTCCTGAGCCTGCGGGCTGGTCAGGAAGCTGCCGGCATTGGCGGCGAGGCCGCCGATCACGAGGCCGATCACGACGAACACCGCCGCCCAGGCGAAGAAGCTGCCCCGCTGCAGGCGCCAGGCCAGCGCCAGGGGGCCCCGCAAGCCGGCGGCCGCCGTAGCGGGCCCCGGCCGGTCCGCAAGCAGACCGGCGGCGAAATCCCGCCGCGCCGCCAGCACGTAGGCTAGCGCGGCCAGCGCGACGGCGAGACCGAGCAGGAGCGCGAGGACCCACCACCTGTCTCCGGCATACGGCCGGGTCTGCTGCCACCAGCCGACCGGCGAGAGCCAGGACAGCCGGCCGAGTCCGCTGCCGGCCGAAGCGTCGCCGACCGCGCGCAGCAGGTAGCAGACGCCGAGGACGCCGCCGGCCAGGCCGGCGGCGGTCCGCGCGCTCTTCACCAGTTGCGCGGTGACGCCGGCCACGGCCGCGAAGGCCACGCCGAGGCACCCGTATCCCAGGCCCATGAGGACCGAGCCGGCGGGCGGCATCCCGACCGCGATCAGCCCCAGCGCCGTGCCTGCGCCCGCCACGAAGCTCGCGCCGCCCGCCACGAGCAGCGCCGCGGTCAGGGGCGCCTGCCGGCCCACGACCGTCGCGCCGAGCAGCTCGAGGCGGCCCGTCTCCTCCTCGGCGCGGGTGTGCCTGACGACGAGAAACAGCGCGAGCACCGCCACCGCGACCGCACCCATAATGCCCATCTTGAAGGTGGCCAGCGCACCGCTCGACGTCTCGTCGTGGATGGGGCCGTACATCGCCAGCGTGGACGTCACGCTGTTGACGGCCGCGGCGATCTTCACGCGCGAGGCCTCGTCCGGATACAGCTTCACCGTGGCGGACGCGGACGCCGCGACCATGACCACGAGGATCACGATGAAGGCGGGCAGGACGACGCGGTCGCGGCGCAAAGCGAGGCGCACCAGGGCGGCGGTGCCGGCGAGCGCGCTCACGATCTCGCCGGCTGCTCCGCGCGCGGCGCTGCCCCGTCGGCGCCGTAGTGACGGAGAAAGAGCTCCTCGAGGCTGGGCGGCTGGCTCGTGAGGCTGATCACTCCGGCGGACGTCAGGGCGATCAGCACCTGGTCGAGGCTGCCGGGGTCGACCATGAGGTCCACATGAGCGCCGCTGACCCGCAGGTCGTGCACGCCCGGCATGGAGGTCAGGCCGCCCGGCGCCACGGCCAGGTCGGCAGAGATCGTGAGGCGCGCCAGGTGGCGCATCTCGGCGAGGCTGCCGACCTCGACGGTGCGCCCGTCGCGGATGATGGTCACGCGGTCGGCGAGCGCCTCGACCTCGGAGAGGATGTGACTCGAGAGCAGCGCGGTGCGGCCCTGGCCCCGCAGTTCGACGAGGCACTCGCGAAACACCGCGTCCATCAGGGGGTCGAGACCCGCGGTCGGCTCGTCGAGCAAGAGCAGCTCGACGTCCGAGGAGAGGGCGGCGACGAGGGCGACCTTCTGCCGGTTGCCCTTGGAGTACGCGCGCGCCTTCTTGGTCGGGTCGAGCTCGAAGCGCTCGAGCAGATCGGCGCGGCGCTTCTTGTCGAGGCCGCCGCGCAGCCGCCCGAGCAGGTCGATCACCTCGCCGCCGCTGAGATTCGGCCAGAGGATCACTTCGCCGGGCACGTAGGCCAGGCGACGATGCAGGCGCTGGGCGTCGCGCCAGGGGTCGCCGCCGAGCAGCCGAGCCGCGCCCGAGTCGGCGCGCAGCAGGCCCAGCAGAACGCGGATGACGGTCGTCTTGCCGGCGCCGTTCGGACCCAGCAGGCCGTGGATCTCGCCGACCTTGACCTCGAGGTCGAGGCCGTCCAGCGCCCGCGTGCTGCCGAACGACTTGCTCAGCTTCTCGATCGCCACCGCCGCGTTCATGGTGCACCGCCGCTGTCTGTCGCAGTTGCTTGGCACAGACAATGTACCCCGAGGGGGCGCCGCGCGAGCCGCTCGGCGTGGTCCCCGAGGATACGCCGGCCGGCGCTTGCCGCGGGCCTGCTCACCCTTGCTCCAGGGCCTTCCGCGCGGCGGCGGCGGATCGCGCCCTACTCGGCGGTCTCGGCGCCGGGTCCTGGAGGGGGCGGCGTGCTGTTCACACCGTAGACCGACTTCCAGAGGATGGCATCGAGCTGCGCTTGCGGGACCGCGTCGAGCTTTCCGAACGGCAGCCGGCCGGAGAGCGCCGCCCACGGAGCTGCCTGGGTGTTGCGCTCCAGGAGGTCGACGGCGGGAGTGATGACGTCCACCGGCTCGGCGTTGAGCGGCTCGGAGGTGAAGGCGTCGTACATCGGCGTGGCCAGGGCGTCGTTCAGTGACAGCGCCTTCATGCCCATGATGAGCTCCATGGAGCGCACCACCGAGAGCAGGTCGTAGCGTCTGTGAATGATCGCGCCTTGGCGCGCGTACGGGCTGATGACCGCCACGGGGATGCGGTGAGCGTTCACGTGGTCGGCGCCGTCCTGGGAGTCGTCCTCGACAACGAAGATCACCGAGGACGACCAGATGCTCGAGTGCGAGATCAGGTCGACAAGCTGGCCCAGGCCCAGGTCGCCGTCGGCCACCATGGCGCTCGGCGTGGGAAAGCCCGTCTGCGTGCCGCGCGTGTGGTCGCTGGTCATCGTCAGGTAGTTGAACGTCGGCACGGTGCCGGCCGCGAGCTGGCTCTCGAAGCGCGCGCGGAAGCTGTCCATGCAGGACAAGCTGCCCGGCGGAGCGGTGCCGCCGAGGGTGGAGAGACTCGAGGTGAAGATCTCCCCGGGGTAGGGCGCGGCGCCGGTACTGCCGATGAAAAGGTCGTTGGGATAGGTCCCGCCGAACTCCGGCCCGAGGTCGGAATTGGCGGCCACGAGCTGCTCCTCCGCCAGCACCTCGGGAGTGCGGTCGCGGTCCGGCAAGCTCGGCTCGTTGCCGGCGATCGCCTCGCCGTAGTTGTAGTACGAGATGTGCTGGCGCTCGGCCTGGTTGAACAGGAAGCCGTTGCCCGGGAAGGTCACGGCGTAGAGGCCGAAGTCGTTGGGCCGCCCGCGCCCGGCGTACTCCTGCACCCAGTTGCGGTCGACGTAGTCGGGGACGCTCGCCGCAGCGGTCCAGAAGTGCCCCTGGATGGAGGCCTCCGAGTTGGCGAACACATGGTCGAGGAGCGGGAAGCGCGTGACCAGGGCGTGCAGGTTGGGGGTCACGTTCTGCCCGAACACCACCAGGTGGGGGTCGCTGTTGCCGCGCCCGAGATCGCCGAGGAGCTGGTCGTAGCTGCGGTTCTCGCGCACCACGAAGAAGACGTGCTTGATCGGCCCGTCGGCGCGCAGCGGCGTCCCCGCAGGGGCGGCCTGCGCGTCCCGCGGATGGATCTGGCGCGTCGCCATGGGGGAAAGCCGCTTGACCTGCGCGTCCGAAGGCAGCCGCATGAGGCCGGCCCGGCCGTCGACCATGGCGGGAAGGTACGTGGTCCCACTGCTGAAGCTGAAGACGTCGGTGGTGGGAGCCAGCCAGTTGAAGGCCCAGAAGATAGGGTCGAAGGGGTCCGTCGTGACAGGGCCGGTCGGGTTGGGCCCGACGCCGACGCCCCGGGCAGCGACGTACAGGAGCTGCGCCGCGCGGCCGCTCTGGGCCGCGGCCGTGACCACGGCCTGCGGGTCCTCGGCCGTGGGGATGCGGCCCACCAGCGTCCACTCCAGCGCGGGCCTGGTCCGCCGGCTCGGCAGGCGGACGACCGCGATCTCGTCGGCGCCCGATTCAGCCACGAAGAGGCGCTCGCCCTGCGGACTGAGGGCGAGCGCCACCGGCATCGTGCCCAGACCGGCGCTGCGGCCCACCGAGATCGTGCGCTCCACGCGCCAGCGATGCAGGTCGACGACAACCACTTCGTCCAGGGCCGAGAGGGCCACGTAGGCCCGCGCCCCGGCGCGGTCGACGACGATGCCCTGGGGATGGGAGAGCGGGGGGCCGACGGTGATGTCCCGGAGCTTCACGGCGTTCGACAGGTCGACCACAGACACCGTCCCGGAGGCCTCGTTGCTCACCAGGCCGGTGCGCCCATCGGGCAGGATCGCCGCGCCGAAGGGGTAGCTCCCGGTCGGGACAGTTCGCACCTGATCGCGGTGCTTCAGGTCGATCACAGCGGCGCTATCCGCAAGGTTGAGCGGCACCAGCAAGCGGCTGCCGTCGGGCGAGACCGCCGGCTTCTGCGGCCAGGCGTCCGTGGAACCGGTGGACGGGACGGGATAGGCTTGGAGGAACGGGGCTCCAGTCTGCGGGGGCACCGGGATGGCATTGAGGAACCAGGCCCTCCCGGAGGACGCGTTCCAGCCATAGACCAGCACGAAGTTGCCCGCGGCCCCCGGCAGGCCGGCCTGCGTCGGCCACCAGCGAGAGACACTGATGGCAGAGACGTAGGCTCGCCGGTGGCGCGAGTCCAAGGCGATGCCGCCCGACGCGCCGCAGAGGGCGATGATCTGGCACACGCGCTGGCGGGCAGTGTCGACGACGCGGATGTCGTTGGCGCCCTGGCCGGCGGACACCGTCCAGAGGAACCGCCCGTCCGCCGTGACCGCCCCGCCCGTGGGGAAGTTGCCAAGACCCACCTGCGCACCCTGGGGGGTGAGCTGACGACCGTTGAGCAGGAAGCCCGTGGCGGGGTCGGGGGCGTTGGGCGCGGCTTGCGCCGCGCCCGCAGAGAACGCCGCAACGAGCGCCACGAGCACGAGGCTGAGAGAGTGTCGTCGGATCGTCATCAGTCCCCGCCTCCGTTTGGTCGCATCGCTGCCCCCGGCCGCAGACATCGGCTTGCATCCTAGCACCGTCGGCCTGCCGTCCCGCCGCCGCCAGATGTCCACCGTGCCGCCCGCTCGTGGCCTGCGCGTTCTGCGCCGTGCTGCCCGCGCATGACCCCGTCTTCAGCACGCAGCCGGTCGTCAGCCGTCTCCTCGCTGCGCAAGGCGAGCGACGGGCGCCTCCACCCGCGTACGGGACGGCTGCGACGACGAGACCGGCGCTGCGTGTGAGCGGCGCGTGCTTTCAGGCGCTTGAGCAGCTCGCGAAGCGGCCGCTCATCGCGAACGCCCTACATACCCTTCGCGGCCACGACGCTGCACCCGGTGACGTCATCGTCGAGCAGCCGGGTGTAGACACGAGCCACCTCGGCGGCCGGCAGGCCGGCGGACGAGTCCATGCCCATGGCCTCCATGCTCTCAGTGATCCAGCCCGGCGAGACGGCGGTGACGCGCACGCCGCGTCCGACCTCGATGGCGGCCGCGCGCACGAACCCGTCCACGGCCGAATTGACCGTCGTGACGATGCAGCTCCCCGGGATCGGGTGGTCACTCAGCACGCCGGTCGTGAGGATCAGCGCCCCGCCGTCGCGGACGAACGGCGCGCCGATGCGGACCAGGTTCACCTGCCCCATGAGCTTGCTCGAGATCCCGATGCCCCAGTCGCCAGCGGTGGCGTCCGACCAGGGCAGAAAGGGCACCATCCCGGCGACGCAGATGACGGCATCGACCTCTCCGATGCGCGCAAAGAGCTGCTCGATCGAGCTCGGGTGGGTGATGTCGACGATCTCGGGCGAGCCCGACCGTGACGCCTCTACCACCTCGGCGTCATCGCCGAGAACCTCCACAATGCTGCGTCCCAGGAGACCGGTCGCGCCGACCACGAGAACTCGCTTCATGCTGCTCACTCCTCTGCCTTGGTGCTGATGCGGTCACGGAAAACGCGCCGTGTGCGGCGCGCTCGGCAGCGTCACCGTTGAATGACGTGTCTTGAACACGGATGCTGCCGTGCCGGGATCGTAGCAGAACGTCCAGACGATCCGAAGACCGGAAGGGCGACATGGGCAGCGAGCTCTGGGCCTTCCCGCGCCGCCTGGCGCGGCCTGGCGCACCACGGCGCGTTGCCGTGAGCCACCGACCAGGGTCCGTTTACGACAGGATCGCGCGCTTCGGCCGCAGATCTCGCCGCGACGCGCCCCAGAGCGTGCTCACGAACTGGATGGACAGCAGATCCTGACACGCGCGCGCCTCTTGTCGGGCGCTGGCCGGCCTTGACCCGAGCATCCTGCCCACGGTCAGAGCTCCCATCCCTGCCGTAGCGTAGGGGCATTCACGCGTGCCGCAACTGCAGCCGAGAGGATCCCCCGTGATCCTGCCGCCGCCGCGTCGCGTCCGGCGAGTGTAGTACAGTCACGAGACTCGACGCTCGAGCGCGGCACCAGGCTGCCGCGAGGCACAACGGCCAGAGTCGAACAGCGGCCAAGTACGGTGCTACTGCCGTCCGGCCGACGCAGTACACTTTGGCTGGGAGACTCCAGCAGCGTTCCATCGAAAGCGAACACGGAAGACAGCGGGTCAAGACCGCGTGTTCAGTCGCGCGCTGCGGTGATGGCTGGGTAACCGACCCGTCACATCACCAGAGTCGCGCGGAAGCGCAGGGGCGAATCGGAGGCGAGACATTGCTGACGCAATCGGAGATGAGCTTCATCCGCAGACTCACGGAGGACTACTGGTTCGCAGAGGTGCAAGAACCGGAGTTCATGCGAATTGCAGCAGGCAAGGAGATTGGCCACAAGATCGGGGACATGGTCGATGAGAAGACGACGCAGTTGCTGAAGGACTGCGGCAAGTTCACCATCCTCCACCAGCAGTCCGGCGGTGCCGCGGCATCAAGGTCGATGGGCGACCTGTGGGTGGAAGCCGACGGCATCTACAATCCCGTCAACATCAAGGCTGGCGAGTACGGCAAGAACGGTCAGCCCAATCTCGTCTCCCTGAAGCGCGTGCTTACCGCGCTCGCGGATTGCCTGATCGACAGCTACTACCTACTCATCATGAAGATCGGCAGATCCGACAAGGGCTTTCTGCCACACGTCTACTTCGTGGACATGCTGGACTTTCTCGACTACACGGTCTTCGACTCTGGCCCCGGACAGATGATGTTGAAGGAGGCCCACTTTCTACCCCGCTGTGGATGCGCTCTACGCCAGGGGACAATATGTGCCACAGCCCGTCCTGTCCGTGGCGGAGAAGGTCGAGAAACTCTACGAGACCCTTGAACGAGCCGACCAGCAGCTCTTCTTGGACCGCGAGCGAAAACGCGCCCAAATAGGCCTTGCCTGCCAGCGCTACCGAAGCCTTCCGGACACGTCTGTCTCGAGGCGGCGCCAAATGGAGGTCTTCGCACTTGGCTAGGACGAGGCACCACCGGGACAAGAAGCAGCAGCTGGGGCAGTTCCTGACTCCCCCGGAGATAGCGGTTCGCATTCTGGGGGGTCACACCTTGCGCCCGTGTGACCGCGTGCTTGAGCCCGGCTTTGGCGCAGGAGCGTTTCTCCTGCCACTTATCGACACGTTCATGATGCTGCGAAGTAACGACCTGTCCGCGGTCCTGAATGAGAACATTTGGGGCATCGAGGTCGATGACGAGCTGTTCGAGGGCACCCTCGCGCAAATCGCAAGGCGGTGGGGGCCGCTGCCCGAGCACCACAACCTGGTCCGTGGCGACTTCTTGTTGCAGGACTACCCGAACGGTGAATGGCGCGAACTGAATGGTGCAGGCCGTCTTGGTCAAGACGGCTGGTTCGACCTCATTGTAGGCAATCCGCCATTCGGCGGCACAGTCTCCATCGAGCACCAGAATCGACTTGAGGCGGCATACGGCCGCCGCGGCGGCCTCAAGATCAAGAAGGAGACCTATTCCTTCTTCATCGTCAAGTCGTTGGACCTTCTCAGGACGGGAGGGAGACTCGAATTCATCTGCTCCGACACCTTCCTCACCATCCCAACCATGAAAGGCTTGCGCAAAGCGCTCATGGATGAAGGAACGAGCGAAGTCATACGCCTCGATGAGTTCTCGCCCGAGACATCCTATCCGATGGTCGTGTTGCGCTTCGCGAAGGACGGCCCCTCAGATTCGGTGAAGGTCGAGCATCGCACCGCATCCCGCGCATCCATCAACGCAACGGCAAACCTCTCCTGGCGGGCCGGCGGTGCCCTCGATCCGTACTTCATGGGGCCCACGCTCGGGGAGGTAATGGTGGCCTCGAGCGGCATGACGACGGGAAAGAATGAATACTTCGTGAGAGACATAGTGAACGGCGAACTACAGGAACCGTACGCGTTCACTTTCGTCGAGGATCCCGTCAGTGTTGAACGTGAGCTTGCACGGGCTCGCCTCAACCAACTCTCGAAGAAGCAGCTCGCGAAGTTCGCCCAAATGGAGCAAAACGGTGCAACCCGCCGGAACGTGCGCGTGACGCCTCGAGAAGAGCCGCTTCGCGTTGCACTGCCACACCCTGACTACCGCTATTACAACAAGGCTCAGACGGGCCTCTTCTATGCACCGCCACGATACGCGATCTACTGGAGGGACAAGGGAGACGCGGTACTCACCTTCAAGCAGAATGGACGTTGGTATCTGCACGGCGTTGGTGGCGGTCCCTTCTTCGAGCGGGAGGGCATCACCTGGTCGCTGGTCGCCTCACGTCTCAAGATGCGCTACCTTCCCGAGGGCTACATTCTTGACAGCGGTTCACCCTGTGCCTTTCTGCGCGACGGGGTGCCCCGCGATGAGCTGTGGTTCATCCTCGGATGGACGCTCACGGAGAAGGCAACAGAGATCCTCAAGAACGTCCTCAACCACACGATGAACATACAGAGCAAGGACTTCGAGCGCATGCCGTATCCATTCTGGGTATCGGAGGGTCGTCGGCACGACGCCATCGCTCTCGTGCGAGAGACGGTCACGGCTGCCATGAATGGCTTGCTGGACAACCGCGAGGATCAGATCCTCGCAGATCTCGAGTGCCTCTACATGCTCGACACATCCGCCGTCGGCAAGGCGAGGGCGACATGTGGAGCAGCCGGGAAGTAGTGGACGCCGGCGCCGGTGACCACAACGCTCTTCACCAGACCGGCGATTTCCGGGAATTCCTTCGCCTTGACGCAACGTCGACGAAGCGTCGTGTCTAGTCGCGTGTCTGCCCATCCCGGGGACTGCATGTTCCAGGCGAGCAGCTCATCCACAACGAGCCGTCCGTCGAAGCCCAGCCACAATCAGCTCTTGCACCGTCGCGGCAAGAACCTGCCCGCAGTCGCCGACGGCGAGGTGCAGGGGACAAGGGACGACGCAGTTTGGAATCGCATCGAAAGCCGGAAGCATGTGGTGATCACGACAGGATCGCGCGTTCCGGCCACAGATCTCGCCGCGACGCGCCCCATAGCGTGCTCACGAACTGGATGGACAGCAGATCCTCGGCCGCGTGCAGCCAGAAGGCGCCGCTGTCCGACAGGGTGATCCGCTCGCCGTCGTCTCTCAGCAGGCCGAGCCGGCGCGCCGGTCTCAGGTACGGGCCGTAGGCCGCGTCGATGTCCTCGCCGAAGCGCTCCCGATAGTCGGCCTTGCGAAAGCGGGTCTCGTACACCCGCCAGTACAGCCAGCCGGCGCGCTGCATCTTCTCCGTCAGATCGACCGCCAGCGCGATCGCCATGCGGCCGCCGTCCAGCGCCTCGATGTACTCGGCCACGCCGAAGGTGTTCAGGTAGAACACGTCCCTGAGGTACGAGCCGCCGCTGGCCCCCAGGCCCAGGTACAGCGGCACCGTCACCGAGCAGTATCTGGGCACGCCCCGCTTCGTGAACGCCCACACCGACGTCCTCTCGTACCCGGCCTCGGAGAAGATCCTCTCGAGGATGCGCAGCATCCTTCGCCTCTTGAGGCTCTGAGCGATCACGTGACCTCTCTGGCCACTGGCCCTCCCCATCGGCGTGTACGGGAACAGGAACAGCGGGTAGGCTGCGACCTGGTCGACGCCAAGCTTCACGAGCGCGCGCCCGGTGTCTGCGACCTCCTGCTCGGTCTGGCCAGGAAGGGCGAACATCACGTCCACGTTCACGCAGGTGAAGCCCCGCGAGAGCGCCCGGCCCACGGCCTCTTTGACCTGGCTCGCCGCATACGGCCGGCACAGCGTGCGCAGATGCCGGTCAATCAGAGACTCCACGCCGATGCTCAGGTGCCGGACGCCGAGCGCCTCGATGGCATCGAGGTTCTCGGCGCTCAGGTGGTTCGGGTGGCTCTCCATGTGGATGTCGCACTGCAGGTCGAACGCCTGCCGCAGGTGCCCGATGATCTCCGCGAGGCCACTGTGCAGCATCGTCGTCGGAGTCCCTCCTCCGATGTAGAGCGAGGTGACCGGCTTGTCGCCGACGATCCCGGCGTAGATGTCGATCTCCCGCTTGATGGCTCTGACATAGCCCTCTGCCGGGTCGCTGCGGTAGAGCTCCTTGTTGTACGGGCAATAGGGGCAGATCCGCTCGCAGAACGGGATGTGGACGTAGAGCCCGAGCGCCTCGATCTGCTTGAACTCCTCGCGAAGCTCGTCCCGCGAAGGGACCGCTCGCGTCGGGCGGATCTCGCGCTCTCCGGTGAGGAGCTTCAGAAGAGAGCGCCGGAAGAGCCGCTCGATGTCAGAAGTACTTGAGAGCATTGGCGATCGCCGATGGCCGCAGTTTCAGGACCTGGTCGATCTCCGCATAGCTCAGGTAGCCGCACTGCCGGCACAGCTCGGGATCGCCCGCATACCGGCAGCATTCGTAGACGACACCCTCTTCGTACACGGAGCACGCCTTCAGCGGCCGCGCCCAGGCGTTTCTGAGGGCCGACTGCAGACCCGCGCGGGAATTGAGGATCCGGTAGCTCCCGCAGAGCGACAGGAGCTCCTTGAGGACGCGCTGCCGCTCGGCAGAGCCGAGCTCGAGCGCGTCGTGCCCGTAGTACGGCGTGTGCAGGTAGAAGAACACGCCGCGGACCTTCTTCACGCCCTCGACGTAGTCGCAGAAGGCGCGCAGCTCGTCCTTGTTGCGGGAGTTGATTGTGAAGTTGATGAAGAGTGACCGGTGCGGCGACTCCCGGATGTTGCGCATAATGCGCTCGAACGAGGCCCCGCGAAGAGCGTCGTGAGTGCCTTGCAGCCCGTCGACGCTGACGAACACAGTGTCGGCCGACGTGTGCAGCGGGAGCGTGCCGTTGGTGTAGACGACCACGGTGAGGTACCCGCGGCCGTGGGCGTGCTCGACGATGTCGTCGAGCCGGTGAGAGCCGTCCCGCCAGAGAAACGGTTCGCCGCCCTCCAGGTAGAGGCAGCGGCCGCCTTCCCGGTAAAAGGCATCCACGGCCGCCGTGACCTCCGCGAAGCTGAGGTCCATCGGGTCGCGCTCGAAAACGCGGCAGTGCTGACAACGCAGATTGCAGCGGTTGGTGAGGACGAGCCCGCGGATCAGGGGCGGGTGCTTGCGAAGGACGTGCTGGCCGACCAGATACGTCAGGCCGAACCACGAGGCCCCGACAACGGCCCGGGCGCTCTGCTGAAGTCCGTCGGCTGTCATGGATCCCCCATGGCATCCGCTTACCCGCAAGCGCCCACCGCACAAGCGTTGGGGCGCCCGCGTGACGCTGTGCTCACCTGCGCGCCCTTCGTGGTCAGCTCGCCGTCACCACGCGCGTGATGTCGCCGAGCTTCCAGCTCCGGTCGAAGTAGGCCTCCGTCGGAGCGAAGAGGCGCAGCCACGTAAACCGCGCCCTGCCGGGCACGGTCGGGATCCAGTTCGTCTCGAGACCGGACGGCGCCGCTGGACCGAAGTGGAGGTCCACCGAGCCGTCGGCGTTCTGCACGAGGTCGGGCCGGCGTGAGCTGCGGTCGGCGATCTGCTGTTCGTTCTGGATGATGGCCCGCGTCTCCGCATCGTAGAGTGTGACCGACCAGAACTGCTTCGCCGGCGGGTCCGGCGGCACGTGCAACCGGTAGCTCTGCCCGCCGTCGAAGGCGTGGCCTTCGTTGTCGCGGTGCACGCCGAGGTACGCCTGGCCGACGCCTGGGACCCTGCTGATCATGGCGTTGGTCAGGCAGATCGCCTCGTAGAAATAGGCGGCGCGCTCGTCGAGCTGACTGTAGTCGGCGACGTCCTGCGCCGGATCGGCCATGATCACGTAGTCCCAGTGCGCGTCCGGCCGATAGCGTGAGCCTTCGAAGCGCTTGTCGAAGTCGTTCGCCTTGGCCATCGCTTCGCCGACGAACGCGGCCTCGGTGAGAAGCTTCGTCTGCCGCTCGTCGGGCTTGAAGGGTTTGCCCTTCTCGATGCCGAGCGGCCTCAGCATCGCCGCGAAAAAGCGGTCGCGATCTTCCACCGGTTCGTGCTCGATGACCGCTGCGAGGCGCTCCCAGTACTCCATGCCGCGCGGCATCAGCACAGTCCGGGCGATCTTTTCCGGGTCGGGGGTCAAGAACCGCGTGGCAGGCGGGTCGTCGCGCCGGCTCCACGGATAGACGCGCACATCCTTCGCCATGCGTTCGGCCTTTGCCGCATCGGGTTCGAGGACCCGGTAGAAGAAGACGATGCCAAAGGTCGGAGAGCGTAGGACCGTCGCGTCCGTCGCCGGGGGAGCTTCCTGACCTGGGCCGACGAACAGATACGTGCCGCCCCTGCCCTGGTCGGGTCCGGTCACGCCGAAGTCGGTGAGCGGTCGCTGCCAAAAGTCCACCGCCGAGCCGGCGACGAGACCCGCGGGGACGTCCACGCCCATCGGGCCAGACTCGGCGAGATCCATCGACCACGTGATGTAGGGCGTCGTCACATTGGCGGTGAGCACTGCGCCGACGTCGCGGTAGCCCTCGAGGATGACGACGTCGCCGGGTCGCGCACCGGAGGCGTAGGCGCCGTTCGCGATCGTCTGCGCGAGGCTGACGGCGGGGAGCGCCCAGAGGTAGGCCTGGCAGGCGCGCTGGAAATCCAGTTCGTCGTGGAGCTTCGCCACAGTTTCCCGCGTCGGTACGCCGTGCTCGAAATCGAGAGTGCCGACGCGCGTCTCGACGGTCTGCGATCGTGCGGCTGCGGCGGCCGGCGCACGCGTCTGCGCCGCGGCCGCCGAGTCCTGTCTCGACTTCACCGCCCTGCCTCCTCTGTCAAGTACCACTCCGTCTGAGCTCACACGACGGCCACTTGCAGCCGAGCATAGCGCGAACGTGCTCCACTCGAAACGCCTGTAGGGCGTGCGACTCCAGCTCAACCCGCGTCGCCTGCAACCACGGACGGAACGCTCGCCGAGAAACCGTCCGCACATCTGTCAACCCCTGCAAGACAGCTCGAACCAGCGGAAGAACCCAGCAGCAACTCAGTGTGGCGGGCTCAAGACCGAAGTCAGAAACTGGAACGGCAAGCGATGGGCTGACTCATCCGACTCTCAACTCATCACGCGGGCAAGCCGCGAGCACTCACGCGTCGAAGGGCGTCGCACGTGAACGACGAGCCCGCTACGCCCTGCGGCCGGGGCTCGACACGGCGCGCGCCACTCAAGCGTCTTCGCAGCCATCGCAGCGCTCAAACACGGTGCACAATGCCATCGTCGGCCTCGTAGAAGTCGAAGCTGCGTTCGGCGACCAGCCCCACAAGTTCGTCCATCACATCCGCTAGCGCAATCTGAACCTTCGCATCGCTCACGTGATAGCACTCGAACACCGGACGGCGGGGGCTGGCATCGACGAGCACCAGATACAGCCTCTCGAACTGCTCGTCGCGGCCGGCCGGGTCCTGCCGGCCGGTGAACAGCCTGAGTCGGGGGAATGCGTTGGCAAAGGTCGACTTGCGCTTCTGTGTTGCGTCGCTGCTCGCACCAATATCCAGGAACAGGAAACCCGCGACGACTGCGTACGGGAATCGACGGTGCAGGGTGAGCGCTTCGGCCAGCATGTCGCCGCGGCGATTGGTGAGGTTCTTCTGATAGTTCTTCGACCTGCCATCACGGAAGTTGATCGTCTTGATGCTGACGCCCAGGAGCAGGCCAGATTCCTCCGTCGCCCATGTGACGTCCACTTTCTTGGCTCCGATACCCCCAGCCAACCGCCGTTCGGCGCCAGACAGGCCCAGCACGCCGGGTTGCGCAGGACGAGTCTCATTCATTCCCCTGCCGCGCAGCTCACTCGCCAAGGCCACGGCAATCCGAGCGCTCATCGCCTCGGAGTACGCCTTCTTGTCGGCCTGTCTCGCCCCATCGGCTGGCTTTGGCGGAAGCGCCCTGAGGGCGGCAATGAGAAGGTCGTCAATCCGGGACACGGGGATCCGCTCCTCGTGCGGTCCGGCGAGCACTCATGTTTGCGTGCGCTTGTCGCAGCGCCTCGACCTGCGCCTGGGGGATCCCAAGCCGCCCGACCAGGAGAGCGTCATCCACAAGCCGGACAGCGTCCAGGAGTCGACCGCTCTGCAACGCCTTCGCTACGTGAGGGCGAAGCGCAGACAGCACCTGGGAGGCGGCCAGAAGCGATTCCCTGGACGGGACCGGAAGGCGATCTGCTTCACGAGGCTCGAGCTTCAGCAGGCCGCCACCATAGGCGCGCCCCACGGTCTCGGCGCCCAGGAGCGTCATGGAGTTGAGAGCGGCAGGTGGCAGCAGGTCGGCGCCAAGGCGCCGCATCCCAGGGTGCAGGTACAGCCCATGGACCGAGTTGAGATGATGGCAGTGCGCCCTGTTGGCGCAGAGTCTGGGGGTGTCGGCGTTCATGTAGGTGAGGAAGACGTCGGGCGGACGAACCAGGGGCACACGCCACCAAGGTGAACGAACGCGGCACTTGTAGGCGCCGTGCACGTTGGCGGCCTCACCGTCCTCAATGTACTCGAGAGCAGCCGGAGAAGGGTCCGACGCCGGTCGAAACAGCATCGTCGACTTGCCCATCTTGCCGAGCGCCTTCCATGCCGGCGCACCAAAGGTGAGGCCACGAAGATGACGGGAGCCTGGCGGCGAGAGGGGAATAGTGTCGGTGGCCGACAACTGGAGCTCTGCGACTCGAGCGGGGCTCAGGGCGAAGTACCGATTGTTGCCGGTGACCATGCCGAGCGTGGTCTCGCCCCAGTCGTGCAACGTGCTGAAGGCCGGACTGGACGCGACCTCAGAGTAGGCCTCCCAGGCGGCTGAGGACATCAGGCTCGCTGTCCACTTGCCCTCGGGCGGAACCGGCGTCCATCTGCGGCCGGCCCTATCGACGGTCTTCAGCCCTGCCAGACCAGCGAGCTGATGCAGCTCGCAATGAGCGGTGGGCCCGTTGCCCTCGGCGAGCAGCAGCACGACCTCCTCCATGACGCCTGGAAAGACCCGTTCGCTGAAGAGCACGAGGCGAACCCGGGCGAAACGCTCCATCAAGTAGCGTCTGACGCCGGCGGCATAGTTCACCGAAAGCAGCTCCGCCGGGAGAACGAGGCCGAGGCGCCCCCCCGGCTTGAGGAACAGCGCTGCGTGGACCGTGAACGCAGCCCATGACGACGCCAGGCCGGTAAGTGAGACACCGGCGCGCAGCGCCGCTGCTCTGCCACGAGCACGCGCGTCCCCGGAGAAGTCCTGATAGCGAACATACGGCGGATTGCCAACAACTGCATCGAACCTCGGAGCCGGGTTAGCAGCGAAGAAATCGCCTATCTCGATCTGCGCGCCGAGATCCAGAGACGCCAGGCGTAGTCGCGCGGCGCGAGCGCTTTGTTCGTGCAACTCCAGTCCGCAGAGCTGACCGGGACCATAGTGACCACCATCGTTCAGAGTGCGCAGTCGGGCGCCGGCGGTCAGCAGGAATGCGGCTTCTCCGCAAGACGGTTCCAAGACGATGTCGTGTCGGTCTCGCACAGCCCAGTCCACGACATAGTCGCAGAGCTCGGGTGGCGTGAAGAACGCACCGCGCGCCTTGCGGGACTGCGCGGAATCGGCATGCGCGGCGGAGGGCATCATCGGCGCCTAGACCTCGATGAAGGAGTCAGGGTGTCCCCGATCCTGGTCTCGAATCCGACAACGACACAGATAGCGATTTGGACATGGGCTGATACTACGAGATCGCTGCAACAAGAACACCTGCCGGGCCGCGATTGACGATATCGGCATTCTCCCACACACCTGGGACGGACACGCCGCGAGAGCATGGAAACGCCGGGCAGATCGCCCGGCGCTTCCGTAAGTCAGACCTCTACGCGCAGTACACGCGCACCGTGTCGCCGTTCTTCGCGTCCACATTGACCTCCATGTCGCGCAGGCCCCCGATGAGCTCGTCGATGTCCTCGGGCTTGAAGTTGTTGAAGTCGACGGACATGCCGTGCTCGGACATCGTGTCGTTGATCTTGTCCATCGCGAGCGGAGGGATGAGCGACGTGAGCTTGAGCCCCGAGCGCACGAGCACGATGGGGATCTTCACGTCCACGTTGTCGCCGTTCGCGGCAAGGACCTTGACGTAGAGGTACTTCGGAAGCGCCGCGATCAGCGGTCCGGGGTCACCCTGGATCGCCGGCCCGGCCGGCGCTGCGGCAGCGCCCTTGCGCGCGTCGAGCGCGTCGAGCAGGCGCTCGGCTTCTTCGGCGGTGATCTTGCCCCCGGCGAGCAGGTCCAGGATCCGGCTGCGGTCCTCACTCATCGCTAACACCCCTCTTTCACCGGACCGTCATGTCGACGGCCGTCTTTTCGTTGCTGAAGCGGATAACCGTGCCGCGCGTCTCGCCGAGCGCCGCGAAAGAGCGGGCCAGCAGGACGGTGTAGTGGTGGTAGCGCCGGCCGCGCAGAACCAGCACGCCGTCGGCGACAAGCGCGACCCCGAGCGCGAGGCCTCCGAGCAGCAGAGCAAAGGGCCACAGCAGGAACAGCGGCAGCCACAGATGGACGGGGCGCCGGTGAGGCGACGCAACCTTCAGGTTGAGGATCATCGGCGGGAGTTTCATCGCCGGAGCCTCCCGGCCGCCTCGTCCGCCGAGATCTCGCCGCGCTCGAGCAGGTCGAGGGCGTCGCCCCCTGCGGGGGAGGCCGTGACCTCGACGAGCTGCAGCTGGTCGATGATGCGGTTGAGGCGGTTCTTGACCGTCGGGTAGCTGATGCCGAAGGCCTTCTCCATGTCCTTGATCGAGCCGTGGCTGCGCACGAACTCGCTCACGAACACCTGGTCCTCGTAGCGCAGGCGGGCCAGCGGCGGCAGCTCGAACTCGCCCTGGATCGAGATGCCGGAGTCCATGCGCACCTTGGTCACCAGGAAGCGTCGGCCTTCGGTGAGGTCGGTCAGCTCGTGCCAGTCATTCATCATGCAGTGCTCCACTATCGCTCACTTGACCCCCAGAAGATACGGCATTGAATTGAGAAAGTCAATACCATACTTATGAAAATCAATTCCTCGCCCGAGGACGCTCTCGCTTCGCCAACGCAGGATGCCGTCGCGTCCCTGTGGCCGCGGCTTCTGGGGACGTGAGCATCCGATCATGCGAGCGCAGGGACTCAGCCGGCGGCGGACGCCGATGCACTCCTGGCGGCGCTGCGGTTGCTCAGCTCACTGGAGCTTGACTCTGTCGATCCACGAGGCGATCGTGGCGATCACCTTGCGATCGACGTGTCCCGGCTTCTGATACTCGAGCGGCGTGGGCGCTCCGCTGCCGACGAGGAACAAGTGATTCGCCGTGGGGAACCGCACCACAGTCACACTCTTCCGCCCCATCAGGCCTTGCAGCCACACGTCCAGGTCGTTCGCCACGGTGACTTGGTAGTCGCGGCCTCCCTGCAGAAGCAGCAGCGGCTGCGGGATCGACCGGGCCGTCGCCACCTCGTCGTAGCTGAGCCCGCTCAGGAAGTAGACGGGTCCAACCCCACCGAGGAGCACCGTCCCCGGGCTCTCCTTGCGGAGCGCGGCGGGGTCGTCGATCAACGCGGCGATGCGCTCCACCTGGGGCAGCTGCTCCTTGGCCTGTAAGCCGGTCGTGCCCGGAAGCGTCGCAAGGTAGCGCAGCTGACGCAACATCGCCGCACCGAGAGGCTCGGCTCCGGCGGCGAGCAGGATGACTCCGGCCACCGCCGGCGCCTGCTCGGCGATCAGCGGGGCATACGTCCCACCCTCAGAGTGGCCGAGCACGAAGATCAGGTGGGGGTCCACGGCCGGCTGGCGCTCCAGGAGGGTGATCGCCGCGAGTGCATCGGGCACGTACTCCTGCGTCGTCGTGAAGGTCTGTGGCTCGATGCTCTGCGGATAGTCGCGGGTGCGCTTGTCGTAGCGCACAGTGGCGATCCCCCGGGCGGCGAGGCCGAGAGCGATGTCCACGAACGGCTTGTTGGGCCCGACCGTCTCGTCCTGGTCGCCGGGCCCCGACCCGGAGACCAGCACGACTGCGGGAAAGGGGCCTTTGCCGGCGGGAAGCGTGAGCGTTCCCCTGAGCGGCGGAGAACCGACTTCGACGGCGATCTGCCTGACCGCCGCAGCCGCGCTTGCGGCCGGGGTCGCCGCCGAGCCGGACGGCAAGCCCGTCGTGGCGCCCGGAGACGGGTTCGCAACCGTCGAACTACAGCCTGCGGCCACCGCGACGACGCCCAGAACGGCCAGGAGCGGAGCCGCGCGCCGGCCCGCTCGGCGCCAAAGGCGTCTCTTCGGGGGCTCTGGGCGTCGAAGACGCGGCCGGCTCATCACCGCATCCTCCCGAGAGTGAGACGGGATGGTGTTCTCGCTCCTGTCGACATGGCGGTGGCAGTCGCCCTGGGCATGTCCGCGCACGCCATTACGCGCCGCAGGCCAACATGGTGGCCGCACGCTGCGCCGCGCGGCCATCAGACGGGTGCCCGCCCCGGCATCATCGCGATGGCGTTCTCCGGGCAGCCGGTCGCGCAGAGCCCGCAGCCGCGGCAACGAGCGGCGGCGAAGAGCAGTCTGTGCGGCCCGCCGGCCCGCCGCCGCGCGTTGCCGGGCTCGGCGGCGCGCTCTGTGGATTCGGCGGCCACGACCACGCCGTCCGCCTCTGCCTGCGGCGCGGCGGCCACGCCGGGCCGCGGCTCTCGCCCGGACCCCCGCTCGGGCGACAGGGCGAGCGCCTCGAAGGGGCAGCGCTTCGCGCAACGTCCGCAGAGCGTGCAGGCGGCGGCGTCCACGGCAGCGACGTGCCGCCGCCACGGCCACTCGCCGGCGATGCCGAGACGCCGCGATGCCTGATGCGGGAAGCAGCAGTCGGTGCAGCAGTTGCAGATCTCGCCGGCCTCGTCCTCCAGGCCAACAAAGCCGGTGCGCACGAGCCCGGCGCGGTCGGCCTCGCGGAGCAGCGCCACGGCGCGCTCGGCCGAGATCTCCCAGCCGAGCCCGCGGTCGTTCTTGAAGCGCAGGCAGACGTTGAGCGGCTTGCGGCAGCGCCCGAACATCGCGCGGCAGTCACAGGGCCACTGGTAGACGTGCGGCGCGGCACGCACGATGTCTTCGGCCTCCTGCAGCAGGACGTAGGAGTAAGCGGCGTTCCTGGAGGAGCCGGGCGCGGCGCCGATGCCTCCGCCGGGTCCGACCGCGAGGTCGGCGGCGACGCCCGCCTCGTAGTGCGCGAGCTCCCATTCGTTGAGCTGCGCGGCCACGTCATCGGGGACGTCCTTCCAGCCCTCGAACATTGCCCAGATCTCGAAGCGCGCGTGAAACCCGGCGAGGGCGACCTGATCGCCGTCTTCGGCCAGGTCGACGACGCCCCGGCGCGCGGCGCGCGCCAGGTCGGCGGCCGTGAGGCCGGGGACGCGGCGAAGCACTTCGGCCTCCGGCAGCGGGCCGGCGGCGAGCGCGTCGACGAGGTCGAGCTCGAGGAGCTCGAAGAAGCGGTCGGCCCACGGCACCAGAAAGTCAGGCAGGCCGAAGGCCGTCACAAGGGCGTCATCGCTGGACGTCACGCTGCTCCTTCGGTCGGTTGCCTGCTCAGCCCCAAGAGTATGGCCGGACCCTCTTCATCGGTCCACTTCCTGCGTCAGGCCTTCACGTCAGAGCGACCACACGTCAGCGGGCCCGGGCTGCGCAGATAGGACCGGGCAGCCCAGACCATGAACCGAGCTCCAGACCGTGTGGGACCGCCGTCCGGCGGACTGACGACGGCAACGACGGGACCCGGGATGTGCTTGACTAGTCGGCGCAGCCCTCTTGAGCCGCCCCCTGCGCAAGACTCCTCAAGGGGCGGGACCAGATCGACAGCATCCACTCGCAAGGAGA
The DNA here is from genome assembly GCA_903862845.1 of uncultured Thermoleophilia bacterium. Taxonomy (GTDB): domain Bacteria; phylum Actinomycetota; class Thermoleophilia; order UBA2241; family UBA2241; genus CAIXSE01. The sequence goes on along the minus strand of CAIOZS010000146.1, from coordinate 10,245 downwards.
CAGCCATGGCCTCGTTCGCCCGCTGGTGCTACCGGCACCGCATCATCGTCGTCATCGCCTGGCTCGCCGTGCTGCTCTCGGTGTTCGGCGTCGAGCGCTTCGTCGGGAGCGCCTACTCCGACACGTTCACGCTGCCCGGCACGGAGTCGTCGCGGGCGCTGGACCTGCTGGCCTCGGCGCTGCCCAAGCAGTCCGGCGACTCAGACACCATCGTCTGGCACGTGCCCAGCGGATCGGTGAGCGACCCGGCGGTACAGACGCGCATCGGGGCGCTGCTCAAACAGGTGGCGGCGGTGCCGACCGTCGCGGCCGTGCGCAGCCCGTACAGCCCCGCCGGCGCGGCGCAGATCAGCCAGGACGGCAGGACCGCCTACGCGACGGTCGCCTTCTCGAAGCTGGCACCGTCGCTGCCCAAGGCGGACGTCCGCCGGGTGATGGCCCTCGTGAAAGCGGCCGGCACCGCGTCCCTGCAGGTCGAGATCGGCGGGCAGGCGATCGAACAGTTCAACCGGACGCCGCCCTCCAACAGCATGGCCATCGGCCTCGTCGCCGCGGCCATCATCATCCTGCTCGCTTTCGGCTCACTCTTCGGCATGGCGCTGCCCCTGATCGCGGCCGTGGTCGCGCTCGGCACCGCGACCTTCGCCATCGATCTCTTCTCGCACGCGATGAGTGTGTCCAGCATCGCCCCCACCTTGGCGGCCCTCATCGGGCTCGGCGTGGGTATCGACTACGCGTTGTTCATCCTCACCCGCCACCGCGACGGGCTGAGGGCGGGGCTCTCACCGGAGGACGCGGCCGTGCGCTCGCTCAACACGGCCGGCCGCGCGGTCCTCTTCGCCGGCGGCACCGTGTGCGTGGCGCTGCTCGGCCTGCTGGTCCTCAGGCTGAGCTTTCTCACCGGCATGGCCTACGCCTCCGTCATCACCGTGGTGCTGACGATGGCCACGGCGCTGACGCTGCTGCCGGCGCTGCTCGGCTTCATGGGGCCGCGCGTCCTCAGCCGCCGCGAGCGGCGGCGGCTGGCCGAGAGCGGCCCGGAGGAAGCCCACACCTCGGGCTTCTGGGCGCGCTGGGCGGGATTCGTCTCGCGGCGGCCCGTCATCCTGGCGCTGGCCGCACTCGTCGTGATGCTCACGCTGGCCAGCCCGGTGATCGATCTGCGCCTCGGCCTCTCGGACGCCGGCAACGATCCCGCCTCGAGCACCACCCGCAAGGCCTACGACCTCCTGGCGAACGGGTTCGGGCCCGGGTCCAACGGCCCCTTGCTGCTCGTCGCTCAGGTGGGCACGCCCGCCGACACGGCGGCGCTCGGCGTGCTGACGCAGAGCCTGCAGCACATGCCGGGCGTGGCCGCCGTGGTGCCGTTCCCGTCCAAGCCGGGGGCGAAGGTCGCGGTCGTCCAGGTTGTCCCCGCGTCCGCTCCTCAGGACGTGAAGACAAGCGAACTGATCACCCATCTGCGCACGACGGTGATCCCGGCCGCCGAGAAAGGCAGCGGCCTGCGCGTGCTGGTCGGCGGCGCGACCGCAATCTTTGACGACTTCGCCGCCATCATCAGCGGCAAGCTGCCGCTCTTCATCGGCGTCATCGTGGCCCTCGGCTTCCTGCTGCTTCTCATCGCCTTCCGCAGCTTCCTGGTGCCGGCGACGGCCGCCGTCATGAACCTGCTCGCCGCGGCCGCCAGCTTTGGGGTCATCGTCGCCTTCTTCCAGTGGGGCTGGGGCTCGAACCTGCTGGGGCTGGGCAAGGCGGGGCCGGTGGAGGCCTTTCTGCCGGTGATCATGCTCGCCGTGCTCTTCGGCCTCTCCATGGACTATCAGGTCTTCCTCGTGAGCCGCATGCACGAGGAGTGGGTGCACACGCACGACAACCGCCACTCCGTGATCCTCGGGCAGGCAACCACGGGGCGCGTGATCACCGCCGCGGCCGCGATCATGATCGCCGTGTTCACCGCCTTCGTCTTCGGCGGCCAGCGGGTGATCGCGGAGTTCGGCATCGGGCTGGCGGCGGCGGTCTTCCTCGACGCCTTCATCCTGCGCACCGTGCTCGTACCGTCGATCATGCACCTCTTCGGGCGGGCCAACTGGTGGCTGCCGCGCGCCGTCGACCGGCACATGCCGCATCTGTCGGTGGAGCCGACGTCGGACGAGGAGAGAGAGGCCTGAGCACGCCGGCGCCGCTCGACGAGGGCGCTCCGGCACTCCGCCTCCTCCCGGGGTCGTTCAACAAAAGGCGGGGGCCGACGCGCGCGACGCTCAAGTCCAGCCGATTCCTGCCGACGTTCAGGGACGAGAGAGGAGCCCTCGACGGAGAGTGGCCTCGTGCGCCGGCTTCGGACCGTGTTCCCTATCGTGCTCGCCGTGCTCGGCTGGCTGGGGTTCGCCGCCGCCTGGTACTACGTGTTCTGGTCCCGCGCCGCGACCTACAGCGGGTGGCGCGACGTGGCGCTCATCTTTCTGATCGCGGCCGTGATGGTCTTCGTCACGCTCCTGTGGGTGCGCTGCAACGTCGGCATCCCCGGACTCCACGCTGGCCAAGGCTCGCAGCTATCTGCTCGACGAGCGCGTCCGCGTCGGCAACAAGACCTGCAACCAGGGCAAGGCGATGGCCCTGAACGACACGCTTCCGCTGCTCAACGGCTCGCTCATGCCGATCATCGACGGCGACGCAGCGCCGGCTGTACCCGGTGTACAGGGAGGCTGCGCTCCCGATCCTGTGGGCCTACTCGTTCGTGCTGCCGACCGCGGCATGGCTCGTCACGTGGCTGCTCGGCGCCCCGCTTCTCGGTACGATCCCCGTCCCTGCACTGTGGGGAATGCTCATCGCCACCATCTCGCTGGTGCAGTTGTGGGTGGGCGTCTGGATGGACCGGCGCCATGACCCCAGCGTGACCCGCTACTACGCCTGGGCCGCCTGGTCCCCGCTGATCTACTGGATCCAGATGGCGATCATCACCGCCATCTCCACGCCCGGAGGGTTGCTTCACCCCCGGGGAGAGGGCACCCGGCACACGCCGAGAGAAGCCGAGACCGCAGCCGAGCGCGTGCCGCCGGCGCTCGCGCCGCCGGCGGCCGTCAGACGCTGAAGCGCGGCGTCCGCCTGGGAGTCGGTGACCCCGAATACCTCTCCCACCTCGCGCGTCGCGGCGTGCTGCACCTCTCGATCTGCTATGCCGAACGGCTCCGCGAAGCCGCCGCCTCGAGCCGATCGGGGGAGTACTATCGTCAAGCTTCCTCAAGAGAAGGGGAAGCGCTCAGACAGACGAGTCTCCAATGAACCCGCGGCGGTTCAGACAATGTCCCGCCGGTAGCTGCGACAGTCGCGGGTGCGAGCACCGTCAAGGCCAAGCGGGAGGAGAGAGATGCACCGGGACCTGAGAGCGCTGTTCGAGCCTCGCTCGGTAGCGGTCGTCGGTGCCTCCGGCGACACCTCGAAGTGGGGTGGCGACCTCAGCGTCCGACTCCTGCGGGACGCTCACCGCCGCCCGGTCTACCTGGTCAACGGACGTGGCGGGGAGATCCTCGGGCAGCGGGCCTTCCCTTCGCTGCGGGACCTCCCGGAGGCCCCCGAGCTCGTCATCCTCGCGATGCCGCAGAAGCTGTTCGAATCCGTGATCGACGATTGCATAGCGGTCGGCGCGAAAGCTGTGGTGGCCGTCACAGCGATGCTCGGCGAGACGGGGGCGGAGGGCCGCGCCCGTGAGCAGGCGGCAGCGGAGCGTCTGCGCGCCGCCGGGGCGCTGCTCGTCGGGCCCAATTGCCTGGGCGTCGCCGACACCCACAGCGACTTGCACGCGGTGGCGTATCTCGCTGTTCGCCCCGGGTGCGTCGGCCTCATCTCGCAGAGCGGCGGCTTCGGCGAGGAGCTCAACCTGCGGTTCGCCGAGCTCGGTCTCGGTTTCTCGCGCTTCATCGCGATCGGCAATCAGGCCGACGTCGACACGCCCACGATCCTGCGCTCCTTCGTCGGTCACAAACCCACTCGCGCGGTGGTCGTCTACGCCGAAGAGATGCGCGACGGCCTCGGGTTCGCTCGCGCGGCACATGAGCTCGTGTCCTCGGGCACGCCCGTGGTCCTGCTCTCGCCGGGCCGCTCCGCTGCGAGCGCGAGAGTCGCGCGTACTCACACGGGGTCGCTGACGTCCGACGCGGTCGTCGTGGACGCGGCCTGCCGCGCGGCGGGCGTGCTCCGCGTGAACACGCAGAGGGAGGCCGTCGAGACGCTCGTAGCCCTTCTCGGCGGAGCGTGGCCGGCCGGCCGGCGAGTGGCGGTCGTCTCCGATGGCGGAGGCCCGGGAGCCATCTGCGCCGACGTGGCAATGCTCGCCGGCCTGTCGGTCCCAGAGCTCAGCCCTCAGACGCAGGATCGTCTCAAGGCTCTCCTTCCTGCCAATGCAGGCTGCACCAACCCGATCGACTTCGCCGCGGCGACCTACGACCCGGAGGCATACGAACGGGTCATCTCTGTCGTGGCCGAGTGCGGCGAAGTGGACGCGATCGTGGCAAGCGGGGTCATCGGCTTCTGGGCGGCGAGGTTTCCCGAGCAGACGGAGATGGTCGACAAGGAGCGGCGCAGCCTCCTCCGCATGGCCGAATCCGTCAGGAAGAGTGGGCTGCCCCTGGTCTGCAACACGCCGGAGCGCTCCCCCGTGGTGGATGATCTGCGCGCCCGCGGTCTGCCCATCTACCGCGACGTGGAGTCGGCCGTGTCGGCGCTCGCACGCCTGGCTACATCCGCAGAGCCATCCGGCGTGCCCGAGGCCCCTCCGCCCGGTCCCGCGCTCCAAGCTGAGGGCTACTGGGATGCCCGTCGAGCCGTGGCGGAGGCCGGTCTTCCACTTGCCGAGTCGCGCCGCGTTCGTGCAGACGACACGGCAGCGTGCATGGCTGCCGCCTCCGAGCTCGGGTATCCCGTCGCGCTCAAGGCCTTCGGCCTGCTGCACAAGTCCGACGCGGGCGGGGTCGTGCTCGACATTGCCGATCCGGACGCACTGGTGGCTTCTCTTGAGCGACTCCGGGAGCGCTTGGGCGCCGTCGCCGCCGAGCTTGCGATCGAGGCCATGGCGCCCACCTCGCAGGGAGCCGAGCTCATCGTGGGCTGCCATCGCGACGCTCGCTTCGGCCCCCTTCTTACCGTCGGCATGGGCGGGCTGCACGCCGAGCTTCTCGCCGACACGCAGACCGTGCTCGCACCCGTCGACGAGCGGACCGCAGCGCAGCTCATCCGCTCCCTGCGAGGCGCGCCCCTACTTGAGGGCGCGCGCGGTCGAGAGCGCCTGGACGTGGCGGCGGCAGCGCGCGCGGCGGCGGCCCTCTCCCTGTTCGCCGCCGCGCACCCCGAGGTGGCCGCGCTGGAGGTCAACCCCCTCCTCGTGCTGCCGCAGGGCGTCGTCGGCCTCGATGCGCGCCTCGTGCTGTCAGAGAGGGAACCCTCATCAGGTCCATCCAACGGAGGTCGTGATGATCCTTGAGGACATGGTCGACAAGCGCGTGGTCGTCACCGCCGGCGCGAGCGGCATCGGCAAGGTCATCGCCACGCGTTTCGCTGAGGCCGGCGCGAAGGTCCACATCTGCGACGTGGCGGTCGAGCAGCTGGCGGCACTGCGGGAGTCGCATCCCGAGATCACGACGAGCCTCGCCGATGTCTCTGCGCCGGAGGACGTGCGCAGGTTCTTCGAGGACGCCGCCCAGAGCCTCGGGGGCCTCGACATCCTCGTGAACAACGCGGGGATCGCGGGCCCCGACATGAACACGGAGGACATCGACTACGATGCCTGGTCCCGGACTCTGGACGTGAACCTCTCCGGGACGTTCCTCTGCACCCAGCACGCCATTCGACTGCTGAAGCAAGGCGGCATCGGCGGGTCCATCGTCAACATCTCGTCGAACGTCGGACTCATGGGCCTGCAGCGGCGAGCGCCGTACGTCGCTTCCAAGTGGGCTCTCATCGGACTCACGCGCTCGATGTCGTTGGAGCTGGGACCGTTCGGCATCCGGGTGAACGCCATTTGCCCCGGAGACGTGGAGGGCGAGCGCATCGATCGGGTCATCCGCATGGAGGCCGAATCCCGAGGGGTGAGTCGCGACCAGGTGGTCGCGGAGCGCGTCGAGGGCACGGCCCTGAGAACCTTCATAAGCCCTCACGACGTGGCCGCGCTGATTCTCTTCGTCTGTTCGGAGGCCGGCGCGAGGATCTCCGGTCAGGCGCTGGCCGTCGACGGTCACGTCGAGCATCTCTGAGATGGGCTGCGGCTGGCCCGCCATGGCGTCGCTGCTCCGCAGTACGTGCATGGCGATCCGCGGTCCAGCGGGAGGCGGCAGGCTGACGGTGAGGGGCATGCTTGAAGGCATGCGCTGCGGAGACGAAGAGAGAAACAGAAAGGGGGCGCGATGAGCCCGCCGGGAGACAATCCCCAGACATGCATTGAAGGCGTGCGAGGCATCACGTGCGTAGGGACGGGGCTGATCGGCGCGCGTTGGGCGGCCCTCTTCGCGGCCGCCGGCCTCGATGTCACAGGCACTGATGCAGCGCCCGATGCTGGAAGCAGAATGAACGCGGTCGTGGCCGCAGCGTGGCCGGCTCTGAAGATGCTCGGGGTCGCATCTGTCGACCAGCCGCCGCCTGTCCGCTTCGACCCCGACCTCGAGCGGGCCGTTGCCTCCGCTGACTGGGTGCAGGAGAGCGTGCCTGATCTCGAGGAGCTCAAGCTGGAGGTGATCGGGCGCATCGATGCTGCGGCGCCCTCATCCGCAGTGATCGCCTCCAGCACGTCCGGGATCCTCCCGACGGTGCTTCAGTCAGGCTGCGTCCACCCGGAACGCGTCATCGTCGGCCACCCGTTCAACCCCGCGCACATCGTCCCCCTCGTCGAAGTCGTGGCGGGGCAGAAGACGTCCCCCGAGACAGTTGCCCGGGCGATGCGCTTCTACGCGGCCCTCGGCAAGAAGCCCCTCCAGTGCCGCGTGGAGGCGCCGGGATTCATCGGCAACCGCCTGCAGGAGGCGATCTGGCGCGAGATGTTCCATCTCGTGAACGACGGTATCGCGAGCACGGGGGAGCTTGACGCCGCGATCGTCGACGGCCCGGGACTGCGCTGGGCGCTTCTCGGGCCGGCGATGATCTACATGATGCAGGGTGGCCCCGGCGGGTTTGCATATGCCCTCGAGCAGTTTGCCCCGGAACTCGTCGCCGACTGCTCGCACAACTACTACCCTGAGATGACTCCAGACCTGAAGCAGGCCCTGGACGATCAGACCCGTCGGCAGCTCGGGGAGCGCTCGCTCGACCAATGGGAGGCGCTCCGTGATGAGTTTCTCGTACGCCTCATTCAGCTGAGGGGCGAGCTTGCCGGCTACTGATCGTCATGCGCCGGCGGCCAGCCTCCACTCACCACACGAACGGTACGCGACTATGCCGGACCTCTCGCCGGTACGCCTCGTACTTGGGGTGTGCCTCGCTGAGCCACGACTCCTCGCGGCGACGCTCGGCGTCCATGAGCAGCGCCGCGACCGCCCACGGGGCCCCGCCGCCATGGCCGCGAGGAGCACCACCTGCAGCGCCGCCCATCCCTCGCCGCGCGGCCCCATCTCGGGCAGGTTGCACGCAGCGTCCGCCACGTCGGGCGCGCCCCGGCCAGACCTGTTCGTCACGATGCGCCTCCTCCTATCGGTGAGCGGGAGTCTTCCCCTCCCGCCTGGTCTTCTCGGCTCAGGGCGGCACCGACGAGCAGCGCGAGCCCGATCGTGAACGCGAGCGACGACCAAAGGAGCGCGCCGCTGGCCCACGCCTGAGCGTCGGCCAGCAGCGTGAGGCCGATGGCGGCGCAGATGACCCCGCCCAGGGTCACGCGGCGCTCGGCAGGCATCTCGGCGATCGCCCAGCCGATGACGGCGAGCGGCCACCACTGCCCGATGGTCTGGCTTGAGGCGACCACCCCCGCAACGTCGAGGATGCCGCAGACGCCCAGGGCGAGCAGCACGATCGCGATCCAGATGGCACTTGGCTTCATATTGGTCTCCTTTCGAACTTCCGAGGGCTGTCATGAACATGAGTGGTCAGTGGCGTCAATCTGTGACAGCTCCGGTAAGAAACGGTCAACGCCATCTCTTGGCGACCGCGCTGCTAGAATCGCCGGCGTCCCGCAACACCGTCGCTGAGGTTCTCGTGACGACACTCCCTCAGACGGCCCTTGCGCCGCCCCAGCCCGCCGCCGTCATGGCGCAGTACGGGCGCCTCTGCACGCGGAGCACGCGCGCCTGCGCATGACCGTGCGGCGGACGCGCGTGATGACGAAATCCGAGCTGGTGCTGCCGCCCGGGGACTACCGGCTGGAGCCAGCACAGACCGCCGCGTCGGGCCACGCGTCGCGCCACTCATGTTCACGAGAGCGCTCACGAGAGAGGGCGCCCCGACAGAGGCGTCTGGGGCCGTGACCGGGGGGTCCAGGGTCACGGCGGTTTCCTCACTGCCCCGCCGCGAGAGGAGGACCGGGTCGATCGAAGGCGCCGCTTCTGAAGTGGGCCGCCCTGCGCGCCCGACCGCGGGCGTGAGGCCTTCCGCGGCCGGCCGCCTGCTCTTCGTGGACAACATCCGCGTGTTCCTGACGATCCTGGTGATCCTGCACCACCTCACGATCACCTATGCGGGCACCGGTGGCTGGTTGTACAAGGAGGGCCGGCAGGACGCCGTCGTCGACGCTCTCGGCGGCTGGTTCTGCTCGGTGAACCAGGCCTATTTCATGGGCCTCTTCCTGCTGATCTCCGCCTACTTCGTCCCGGGATCGTATGACCGCAAGGGACCAGGCCGCTTCCTCAAAGACCGCCTGGTCAGGCTGGGCATCCCGCTGGCGGCGTTCAGCTGGGTCCTGAGCCCGCTGTTCGTGTACTGGTTCCTGCACAAGAACGCGCAGATCCCCTTCTGGAGCTTCTTCCCGGCGACGTACTTCAGCGGCGGCGAGATCATCGGTCAGGGGCCTTTCTTTGCGTGAGCGTGTGCATCGCGGCGATCTACTTCTTCCGCCGCCATCTCGACCGCAGGGGCAGGGTGGCGGCGTTCCTCGTGCCCAACGCCTATGCCGCCTACCTCATCCACGCCCCGGTGATCCTCACTCTGGCCTGGGAGATGCGCGGCCTCACCTGATACCCGCTGCTCAAGTGGGCGCTGGTCTCGCTGATCGCCGTGCCCCTCTGCTTCGGGCTCAGCGCCCTGGTCCGCATGATCCCCGGCGCAGACCGCGTGCCCTGAACACCGGCCGCCGACCAGACTCCCCGAAGACTCAGCGGCGAGGATTCAGCCGAGGTTCTCTGTCCAAAGCGGACTCGGCGGACCGACGCCTTGACCACGGGCGTGAAGGCGGTGAAGCCTCCGTTCTTGCCGTGGTAGCGTGCCACGTACCACGTCGTGCGCGACGGACGCAGCCCCGGGCTGACGAAGCGGCCGCCGGCGCTCGCGGAGAGGTCGGCGACCTTGGTCCAGCCCTGCGCCTTCGTGCTGGCGGGCTGTCCGGCTCGGCCGTAACGCATGAAGAGGGTCGCCGTCTTGCCGTCGATGTGACCGCGCAGACGCACGCTGTCGCCGTGCGCGACGATGGACCGCGTGGCGGCGAAGTCGCAGACCTCGTAGTTGTCGTAGAGCCAGAGCAGGCTCTGGACGTCGTCGCTGCGCTGAGCCTGGACCCAATAGACCTCGCCGACCGTGGCGCGCTCCGGGACGCGCAGGATGACGGTGTAGATGTTCTGCGGGCCGCTCGAGGTCACGACCTGGGGATAGGTCTGGGCGGGCTAGGTGTAGGGCGACCACGACTGGCCGAAGAACGACATCTGTTCGCCGGCCGGCAGGTTGGAGATCGTGTATTTGAACGTGCTTCCCGGCCGGCCCGAGTGGCGACACTGGGGGCCGGCAAGGCGGCCGCGCACGGCCGCACGCCAGTCGAAGGCGACAGACGTTCCGGCCACGGCCCCGGGGCTCACGGCCACCGGAGCATGACCGGGATTGACCCACTCGCACTCGGCCGTCACGGTGCCGACGGCGTTGTCGACAAACGCCCTGGCGCTGTTGAAGTCGGGCGGCAGGACGTCGGCCACGCCGTAGCCTTCCGTCAGGCCGACCGACGAGTCTACGACCGAGTAGTTCGCGTCGCCGAGGGTCACACGCACTCGCTTGCCTGCCGGCGCGTGCGCCACGCTGACGTTCGCATGCCCGGGGCGAAGGACGTAGCTGCCTGTGGTCGAGAAGTCGAGGTGA
>CAIOZS010000145.1 GCA_903862845.1 uncultured Thermoleophilia bacterium | reverse complement strand
GTGGACCAGGCGCAGTGCCGCCGCCTGTTCGACCTGCCGGCCGAGGCGGGAGCGCCGCGCCGCGTGCCCGACGCCGTGACGGCGGAGCTGGAGCACAGGCTGAAGGCCCACCGTCAGACGCTGCTCGCCGAGATGACCGCCTGCGACGGCAACTGGTTCGACGCCGAGATGGGCAAGCTCGACCGCTGGGCCGAGGACCGCCGCGATTCGCTCAAGGCCGAGCTGGCCGACATGGATGAGGCGCTCAAAGAGGCCAAGAAGCAGGCGCGTTTCGCGCCCACGCTGCCCGAGAAGCTCGAACGCCAGCGCGCGGCGCGCAAGCTGGAAGAGAAACGCGAAGAGGCCTGGCGGGCGTACGACGAGGCCAGCCGTGACATCGACCGGCAGAAGGATGAGCTGCTCGATGAGATCGGCCGGCGGCTGGAGCAGAGCGTGGAGCAGACGCCGCTGTTCACGATGCGATGGCGGCTTCCGTGATTGTCCAATCACTGGCGCACCTACCTACGCATCTGTCACGAACCGCATGCATGTGACGTGTTCTTGGAACGAAAGTCCTGCTGAATGGCGAACTCGTTCATCATGTCAGAGAAAAAGAGATAAAAAGTAAGAGTGTTGTTGACAGCGCGAAAGATGCGGGGATATAATCACGAGCGAAGGCCTCGGGCGAGTACCCGAGGCTTCCAGGTGGACTCGGATTGGGTTGCGCGCGGGTCTTGAGAGGCTTGGCGTGCGGGGTTCGACTCCCCGAGGTTCCGCCAGAGTCTTGGCGCTTGAGCCATGTGATGGCCACATCGATGGAGGGTGGTGGGTGGAATTGAGCGAGGACGGCAGGAAGAAAGTGCGTAGCCCGAGTTACCCGGCCATCGACCTCGAGCAGGCGGTGGCGCGAGCGAAGGCGCTTCTCGAGAAGGAGAACAGAAACCTGGTCCCGGTGGACACCGCGCTTGAAGCATGGGGATACAGCCCCGGAAGCGGCGCCGGCTTGGTCGTTATTGCGGCGCTCAAGAAGTTCGGATTGCTGCAGGACGAGGGCAGCGGGGCAGACCGCCGGGTGCGACTCACCAACGAGGCCTACGAGGTCCTCATCGATGAACGCGAGCAATCGCCCGAGCGCTTCGAGATTCTTCAGCAAGCGGCACTGCAACCTCGGATTCACGCGGAGTTGTGGAATCGGTATGGGGCCAAACTGCCATCGGACAGCACCCTTCGCTATGAGCTGCGCAAGATGGGTTACTCGGATGATGCGAGTCAGAAGCTCGTTGCGGAATTGAGGCGCACATTCGATTTCGCTGCACTCGATGATTCGGTGCGGCTTGGCGAGTCTGCTCCTGTCGCGGATGAAGAATCGTCTGACTGGATGCCTTCATCTGTCGACCCCACGACTGCGTCCGCGCAGACGCAGCAGTCAGTGCGTCTGACGCAGGCAGCTGGGCAATCGGTCCAGCTGCCGCTCTCTCACGGGCGGTGGGCGACACTCGTTGCACCTTTCCCGCTTTCCGAGCCTGAGTGGCAACAGATGATGGGCATACTCCAGGCTATGAAGCCTGCGCTTACAGCGTTCGACTCGCCCGTCGCTCCGGGTGAGGAATGAGCCGGTGGGAGTCCAGGAATGGCGTGGACCGCATCGGGCTGCCACGGCCGCTCGGCATCGACTCAGCGTGCTTCGCAACCTTTCTGTGAGGGGCAGATGACGACGCGCAGCCTTGCGTTCATGGATGAGAGCGGGATTCTTGGCGGATCGACCCAGCGCTTCTTTTCGCTCGGTCTCATGAAGATGCAGATGACCGGGCCGTTCAGCGACGCGGCGCATCGTATCCTCGATCGGGCTGTCTCCTGCATTCCCGGGGCAGGGCCGGGCTTCGAGTTCAAGTTCAACGCGGTGACCTCAAGCAGTCTCCCGTTTCACTTGGAGCTCATCGACGCCTTCTTTGGACAGCCCGAGTACTTCTTCTGCGCCTTCGTCATGGACAAGAAGCGCGTGGACGTCAACTGGCAGGCGTACTCTGGCAGTGTCTGGGATGCCTACCTGAGCTACGCAAAGATGGTGGTCAAGCACAACATCGACAGCGACGAGGAGATCTGTGTTGTCGCTGACTACTTGGGCAAGCCCAAGAAGTCGAGCAAGTTCTTTGAGGCAGAGCTTGCCGCTTGCGTCGGCGCCACCGGACCCAATCCGGGCCGAGTGTTCAACGCGTGCATGCTGGACTCACGCTCGTCGCTCGTCATACAGGCAGTGGACGTGATTCTTGGAGGGGTGCGGCACTCGTTTCTCGCCAACAGAGAGCCCGGCGTCCCTCGCGATGCGGAAAAGGATGCGATCAGCATCCGGATACGGGAGCATGTGGCGCAGAAGACGCTGTCAGTTGGCTTCACGAATCAGAAGCCTCACTACTTCAGCGTGTGGGAGTTTTCACCCTAGAACGCAGAAACACGAGCTCATCGGCCCAGCCGACGCCCGTGTTTCCAATACGAGTATACCCCCATCGCTCCGGCACGCAACGCGGTAGCGGACCGAGCGTCACACACAGACCGCACAATTGCAGTTGCCAGAAGCAGGGTGTGTGGAATCGGAGGCAGTCATATGGCCGCAATCCTCATAGGTCTCGCCGCGACCCTCATCGCGCTCTTTGCCGCCACCGTCAGCTACCTGGTCTACAGATCTCAGGCCGATCCCGATGTCATCATCTGCGCGCAAGGGGACGAGAAGAGGGCCGGGATCATCAACTTGGTCATCGAGAACATCGGCAGAGCCACTGCCTACGATGTGAGCTTCGTGGCGTCGGCGGCGCTGCCATGGAACGCTTTCCGATTCGATGATGAGGCGCCAGCTGTGGAGACGATGACATCCGGACCGCTCGTGACAGGCATTCCGTTGCTGGCGCCTGGCGGGAAGCGGGTCATCACGTGGGGGGTGTACTTCGGTCTCATCAAGGCCCTTGAAGCTGGAACGATCATGGTCACCGCGAGTTACCGCAGTCAGCACTTCGGCGTGCCATGGCGCGGTAGACACAAGAGCGCGTGCCCGCTCGAGGTATTCTCGTTTGCAGGCACGGATGCCTCCGATTCCAACTACCTGAAACACATTGCGGAGGACGTCAAGAAGGTCGCTCGAGCAGCGGAGAAGATTGCCTCGAAATGAGTGACCTCGGGCCAGCAAGTGGAACGACGCTCGAGTCACAAACGCGTCTCGCCACTCACGGAGGAGCAATGCGTCGGGCGCTGGCGTGTTGCGGAAGCATGACGCATGACGACTGAAGGATCCGACATGCCCGATCAACCCGAGCCCGAACAGCCCGACAAGCTCGACCTGCGCTCCCTCGACGTGGCCGAGGAGCGGCAGCATGAGCTGCTGCGCCTGTTCCCCGAGGTGCGCACCGAAGGCGTCAAGCTCGATTTCGACCGCCTCAAGTCGGCGCTCGGCGAGTCGGTCGACGTGGGCAAGGAGCGCTACGGCATGAGCTGGCCGGGCAAGGCCGACTGCTTTCGCACCATCCAGGCGCCCAGCCTCGGCACCCTGCGTCCCTCCCCGCAAGAGAGCGTCGCCTTCGACACCACCGAGAACCTCATCATCGAGGGTGACAACCTCGAGGTCCTGAAGCTGCTGCAGAAGTCGTACCTGGGCAAGGTCAAGATGATCTACATCGATCCGCCCTACAACACCGGCAACGACTTCATCTACCCCGACGACTACACCGAGAGCCTGCAGACCTACCTCAAGTACACCGGGCAGGTTGACGACCAGGGCCACCGCTTCGGAACCAACACCGATACCGACGGCCGCTTCCACTCCAAGTGGCTCAACATGATGTACCCGCGGCTGTACCTCGCGCGGAACCTGCTCCGCGAGGACGGAGTGATCTTCATCAGCATCGACGACAACGAAGTCGACAACCTCCGGAGGGTCTGTGACGACGTCTTCGGGGCAGAGAACTTCGTCGAGTGCTTCATCTGGAAGAAGAGCTACGGCGGCGGGGCGAAAGAGAAGTACGCCGTCACGCAACATGAGTACATCCTCATGTTCGCCCGCGATTCTGGGGCTCTCCATGACTTGTGGCTGCCGCCCGATCCCGAGATTGAGCGTAAGTACTACAAGCATCGGGATGAGAAGTTCGCCGAGCGAGGCCCGTACCGACTGAAGCCACTCGAAGCGACGAAGAGCATGGACAGCCGGGAGAATCTTGTCTATCCCATCCCGCTGCCATGGGGAGGGGAAGTCCTGCCGAAACGCCAGTGGTGGTGGAGTCGCGAGCGAGTGCTGAAGGCGTTGGAAGACGATGAGCTGCACTTCCTCCGCAAGGGGGAAGGCGTCTCAGTCTCGTACAAGCAGTACCTTCGGGACGAAGACGGAGAGAAGCGTGGCCAGAAGCCGTTCTCGGTAATTGACCGCTTCTACACACAGCACGGCACCGAGGACCTCGGCAAGTTGTTCGACGGTGCGGTTCTGGCTCAGTTCCCAAAGCCCGTCGGGCTCATCGAGCAGCTTGTCGCGCTGGGAATCCCGGCGCCGGGATCAGGCATTGTCCTTGACTTCTTCGCCGGCTCCGGCACCACCGCCCACGCTGTCCTCGACTTGAACAAGCAGGACGGCGGCAACCGCAAGTTCATCCTGGTCCAGCTTCCCGAGCCCACCGGCCGCGAGGACTACCCGACCATCGCCGACATCACCAAGGAGCGCGTGCGGCGCGTCATCGCCAAGCTG
>CAIOZS010000144.1 GCA_903862845.1 uncultured Thermoleophilia bacterium | reverse complement strand
GGCGAGTCCGGCGCAGAGGGAGGCGCATCTGTCGGCGCAGAGGGCAGCGCGTTGGGCGCTGAGGGAGGCGCAGCTGTCGACGCAGCCGGGGGCGGCGACGCCTCGTCGCCGGGCGCCTCGTGCGCGAGCAGCTCCGGGAGGCGCAGAAAATCCTCTTTGAGCGTCGTGAGCATCGCCGGCGTGTACAGCGCCGCGGCGGGATGAAAGATCGGATACAGGTACAGGCCGACCCCGTTGACCTCCATGGCCTGCGGCCGGCCGTGGACGCGCGTGATCCCCGCGGGGTTGCCGGTGAGCAGCTTTGTGGCGTGGTTACCGAGGGTGCAGATCACCTTAGGCTTGATGAGCTCGATCTGCCGCCACAGGTACGGCTGACAGGCGACGATCTCCTCCGGCCGCGGGTCGCGGTTGTTGGGCGGCCGGCTCTTGAGCACGTTGGCGATGAACACCTGCTCGCGGGTGAGCCCGATGGAGGCGAGCAGTTGCTCGAGCAGCTTGCCGGCCTGGCCCACGAAAGGCCGGCCCTGCTGGTCCTCGTGGTACCCCGGCGCCTCGCCGACGAACATCAGGTCGCTGGCGGGGTCGCCTTCTCCGGGCACCGCCATGGTGCGCGTGGCGTGCAGATCGCAGAGGGTGCACGCCTCGACCTCCGCGCGAAGCGCGGCGAGCGCGGCGAGGTCGTCGTCAGTGGCAGGTGCCACAGGAGGAGCCGGCGCAGGAGGAGCAGTTCTTGCTCGCGCCCCCGCCGCCGAGGTTGGGCGACGAGGAGTGCACGGCGAACCTCGACAGCAGGCGGCGGACGTCGCCCGCGTGGCACTCCGGGCACTCCGGCCTGAAGCCGTTACGGACGAGCTCCTCAAACGCGGTCCCGCACTGGTTGCAGCAGAATTCGTAGATCGGCATGGCAGTAGTGTACACGACGGCCAGGCAGGGACGATTGACCGCACCCGCGAGAAGGGCTACTCTCGGCAAGGCTCCGCTCCCAGCCATGCGCCGGAGACGGAGACACCGCCTGTGCTCGCGCAGGCCTGCGGCAGGCGCGGTACCGCCCCCCTCGGGTGGACCGCAGCCGGAGAGGTCGAAGGCTTGGACATCGACGCGTATCGCTTCTGCGTGATCGGCCCCGGACGCCTCGGATCGACCCTGCTCGCCGGCCTTCTCAACGCCGGGCTCACCGTCGCCGCCGTAGGCGTCCACGCCGACGACGACGCAGACCTCGGCATGATCCCCAAGCACGTGCGCACCGTCGACGCCGCCCTCGAGGCCGACGCCTGGTGGCTCACGGTCCCCGACGACGAGATCTCCACGGTGGCCGCCCGGCTGGCCGCGTCGCTGCCGGCGACGCGCCGCGGCGGCCGCACGCCGCTGGCCGTCCACTCCAGCGGCCTCGGCTCGATCCACCTGCTCAAGCCCCTGTTCGAGCAAGGCGTCCGCGTCCTCTGCCTGCACCCCCTGCAGACGTTCACCGGCGAGCCGCGCGCCGAGCTGCTGCGCGACGTGCCGTGCGCCGTCACGGCGCACGAGGAGCGCGACCTGCAGCTCGGCGAGGAGCTCGCCGGCCGCCTCGGCCTGCGTCCGTTCCGCCTGGCCGATGAGAAGAAGACGTTGTATCACCTCGCGGCCGTCGTCGGCTGCAACCTGCTGGTCGCCCTCGAATCGGAGGCCAAGCGCCTCATGGACGAGGCCACCGGCGGCGAGGATGGCCTCAACCACCTCGCGCCGCTGCTCACCACGGCCATGGCGAACCTGCTGGACAGCGGCGACCCGGCGCACGCGCTCACCGGCCCCGTGGCGCGCGGCGACGTGGGCACTGTGCGCGCGCACCTGCGCCTGCTCGACCGCGAGTCGCCGCGTCTGGCGCGCACCTACCGCGCGCTCTCGCTGGAAGCGCTCACCCTGGCGGCGCCGCGCCTTGACGACGAGCAGGTGCGCACGCTCAAGGGCCTGCTCGATGCAGGCCCGGCCGGCGCGGACGCCGCTCGCGGAGCCGGCGGAGGCGCCGCATGATCGTCACGCGCACCATCGCCGAGACGCGGGCCGCGCTGCGCAGCCTGCCGCGGCCGCTCGGCTTCGTGCCCACCATGGGCGCGCTTCACGAAGGCCACCTCAGCCTCGTCGACGCCGCCAAGGCGCGCTCCGCCTCCGTATCCGTCTCCGTCTTTGTGAACTCCACGCAGTTCGGGCACGGCGAGGACTTCGCCGCCTACCCACGCGACGAGGCCCGCGACCTCTCGCTGCTCGAGAATCGCGGGGTCGATCTGGTCTTCGCCCCTGCCGCGGCCGAGATGTACCCGGACGGCTTCGCCACCGCGCTGCACCTGCGCGGCCCGCTCACCGAGGCCTACGAGGGCGCTTCGCGCCCGACGCATTTCGACGGCATGGCGCTCGTCGTCACCAAGCTCCTCGACATCGTGCAGCCAGACGTCATGTTTCTCGGCGAGAAAGACGCCCAGCAGCTCGCCGTGGCGCGACGCTTCGTGCGCGACCTCGACCTGCCCGTGGAGGTCGCCGGCGCACCGACCGTGCGCGAGCCCGACGGCCTCGCCATGAGCTCGCGCAACGCCTACCTCACGGCGCAGCAGCGCGCCGTGGCACCTGATCTCTACCGGGCGCTGCTCGCGGGGCGGGCCGCCGCAGGCGCGCCCGCCGCCTCGCTCAAGGATGTCGTCGTCGCAGCCACGACGGCACTACTGATGCCGACCCTGCCGATGGACGCGGCAGAGCCCGTGGCCGCCCTGCGCGGCGAGGCTCCGCCGGCCGCGCCGCGCTTCGATCTAGACTACCTCGCCATCGTCGACGCCGACACGTTTCTGCCGCAAACCGCGCTCGGGCCGCGCTCCCTGCTCATCGCCGCGGCCCGTCTCGGCGCCACCCGCCTGATCGACAACGTCAGCTTGTTCCCCAGCGCGTACCTCGCCACGGACGCGACAGCCTGAAAGGAAGGACCCCAATGGCAACCGTCATCGTCAACGGCCAGAAGAAAGCCCACGTGCGTGAGGGCCTCGCCTGCGTCATCACCGGCTCCATCGAATTCGCCAGCCGCGGCGACGCCGATATGGTCAAGATCACCGAGGATGTCGCCGAGGCCGTCAAGCAGACCGGCCTCAGCGACGGCACCGTCACGGTGTTCGTGCCCGGCGCCACCGGCGCCCTCACGACCCTCGAGTTCGAGCCGGGCGTCGTCGAAGACGTGCAGAAGGCACTCGACGTGCTCGCCCCGGCCGACAGGTTCTATCAGCACAACGTCAACCTCGGCGACGGCAACGGCCACTCGCACGTGCGCGCCGGCCTCGTGGGGCCGTCGCTGACGATTCCCTTCGTCGACGGCCGCCTCACCTTGGGCCGCTACCAGAACATCGTCTTCTGCGACTTCGACGCGCGCCCGCGCGAGCGCAGCCTCGTGGTGCAGGTGATGGGCGTATGAGCGCCGACGCCACGCAGGGCGCCGCCGGCGACCCTTCGAAGGAGCGCCCGATCGTGCAGGTTGCGCTCGACTTCGTCGACCTGCCGCGCGCCCTCGAGGTGGCGCGCGAGGCCGTGGCCGGCGGCGCCGACTGGATCGAAGCCGGCACGCCGCTCATCAAGGCCGAAGGCCTGGGCGCCGTTCGCGCCCTCAAGGCCGAGTTTCCCGAGCACACGATCGTCGCCGACATGAAGACCATGGACGCCGGCCGCACCGAGGTGGAATACGCGGCCAAGGCCGGCGCCGGCGTGGTGGGCGTGCTCGGCGCCGCGTCAGACAGCACGATCAAGGAGTGCGCCGAGGCGGCGCGCAACTACGGCTGCAAGCTCATCGTCGACATGATCGAGGTCGCCGACCCCGTGGCGCGCGCGAAGCGCGCGCAGGCGCTCGGCGCCGACTACATCGGCATCCACACGGCCATCGACCAGCAGATGCGCGGCGAAAGCCCGTTCGAGACGCTGCGCGCCGTCGCCGAGGCGGTCGTGATCCCCGTGTCGGTGGCCGGCGGCATCAACAGCGAGACGGCCGCCGCCGCGATCGACGCCGGCGCCGGCATTGTGGTCGTGGGCGGCGCCATCATCAAGGCGGTCGACGCCGCCGCCGCGACCGCCGAGATCCGCCGCGCCGTTGACGAGCGCGTCTGCATCGAGACGACGCTGTACAAGCGCGCCGGCGAGGCTGACATCCGTTCCATCCTCGAACAGGTCTCGACGGCCAACGTAAGCGACGCCTGGCACCGCCAGCCGAGCTTGCCGGGCGTCCGCGCCCTTCTGCCGGGCGCGCACATGTGCGGCCCGGCCGTCACCGTGCGCACGTATGCCGGCGACTGGGCCAAGCCCGTGGAGGCCATCGACATATGCAAGCCCGGCGACGTGCTCGTCGTCGACGCCTGCGACGCGACGCCGGCGATGTGGGGCGAGCTGGCCACGCACAGCGCCATGGTCAAGGGCGTCGCCGGACTCGTCGTGTGGGGCGCGATCCGCGACACCCCCGAGATCGCGCGCCTCGGCTTCCCCGCCTTCAGCAGCAAGGTGTGCGCCAACGCCGGCGAGCCCAAGGGCTTCGGCGAGATCGGCGTGCCCATCGTCATCGCCGGTCAGACGGTGAAGCCCGGCGACTGGATCGTCGGCGACGACGACGGCGTGATGGTGCTGCCCAAGGAGCAGGCTGTGGAGCTCGCCAACCGCGCCATGGACGTGCTCGAGAAGGAGAACCGCCTGCGCGCCGAGATCGACGCCGGCAAGACGCTCGCCGAGGTCGCCTACCTGCAGAAGTGGGAGAAGGCTCGCTGAAGGGCTGATGCCGGGCACACCCCCGAAGCCCGACCTCATGCGGACGGCATGCAGTACCGGCCGCCCGCGCTTGGAATGTGCACGCACAGGCCAGAGCGAGCGTCGGCGAGACGACGACCGTCATCAGGCGAACGAGCAGCCGGCGGTCAGCTCGCCGCCGCCGTCACGAAGCTCACGGCGGAGGCGCCCACCCAGAGCACGGTGGCCGGCCGTGAGAGCAGGCGCCGCGCCCGCAACACTGTGCGTTCGCGGCGCCGTCGATCAAGGGAACACGGTCACGCTGTTGCTGCCGTTGTTGGCCACGTACACCCTGGAGGTCAGGGGGTCCACGGCCACGGCGTCGGGGAGCGAGCCGACGGCGACCGTGGTGGTAGCGCTCGCGGCCCCGTCGATCACGGTCGCGCTGTTGCTGCCGCTGTTGGCCACGTAGGCCATGTTGGTGACGGGGTTCACGGCCACGGCGCAGGGGAACGAGCCGACGGCGACCGTGGTGGTGGCGCTCGTGGTCCCGTCGATCACGGTCACGCTGCTGCTGCCGTTGTTGGCCACGTAGGCCATGTCGGTGACGGGGTTCACGGCCACGGCGCGGGGCAGCGTCCCGACGGCGACCGTGGTGGTGGCGCTCGTGGTCCCGTCGATCACGGTCACGCTGTTGCTGTCGCTGTTGGCCACGTAGGCCATGTCGGTGACGGGGTTCACGGCCACGGCGCAGGGCTGCCTCCCGACGGTGACCGTGGTGGTGGCGCTCGTGGCCTCGTCGATCACGGTCACGGTTTTGCTGGCGTAGTTGGCCACGTAGACCTTCTGGGTCACGGTGTTCACGGCCACGG
>CAIOZS010000143.1 GCA_903862845.1 uncultured Thermoleophilia bacterium | reverse complement strand
CATGGCAGTGAGCAGGTCCGTGATCGAGATCGTAAATCTCCACAGTCATGCTGCCGCACCTCTCGCGGAATGCCGCCACGTCATCTTGCCCTATGAATCATATGACGCTTGCATCATTTCTCCAAACTCATCCTGGCCGACGAGCGGAGTCGCGTTGAGCGAGAAGCCCCTGCTCGGGTGCGGGTGCCAGTCGGCATGGCCCGCGACATAGTCGGCGCCGGGGAAGGAGTTCTTGAGGCCACGGACCCACTTCATCTGCGGCACGGTAGTCATCCCGCGTGAGTCTGCTCGACTGGGCGACGGCGAACAAGACACCCCCCGGTTGACGTTGAGCACATCCGAGCGACGAGGCGAATACCATCAGCGTCATCGGCCCCAGGCCGAACGCTGATTCCATGCTCGCCCCGCAAGGCAGTCGAGCGCGCCACACGTCGACGTGCGTTGATCAGCTCCCCAGTGAAACTGACGACGCCGACGGCGCGACCCGTGATTCGTGGTGACCGACCTCATCTGACGTGAGGCGGGAGAATGCCCGTTCGCAGGAGGGGATCTGGAGGCGGCGATCGGAGTTGAACCGATGATGGAGGTTTTGCAGACCTCTGCCTTACCACTTGGCTACGCCGCCCCGACGCGGGCCTCCCTCACAACGACGAAAGGCAGACGACAGAGCACATCGCCTCTGTCCTCTGCCTCGCCCCGTGAAGGGAGATTGGAGCGGGTGAAGGGACTCGAACCCTCGACCTTCTGCATGGCAAGCAGACGCTCTAGCCAACTGAGCTACACCCGCAGCAAGCGGGGATGATACCAGACGCCCGGGCGGGGGCGCAATTCCCGGCGGGCGGGCGAAGCCTGCCCCGCCTCACGGCCCCAGCAGCAGACAGCCCTACCCCAGCCAGAGGCTGGCCACCGGGGCGACCTCGAGCCGGTCGCCGAACGCCAGGGCGGCGTCGCCGAGATGGAGAACGACGCCGCGCACGAAGCGCTCGCCGGCGAGCTCCTGGAGGGCGCGCAGCCCGCCGAAGTCGGCCTGACCGAGCGTGGACGTGGCTCTGACTTCCACGCCGACGATGTGCCCGGAGGCGTTTTCTATGACGATGTCGACCTCTTTGCGGTCGGCGCTGCGAAAGTGGAACAGCCGGGCGCGAGCCTGAGCCCAGCCGAGCTGCTTCTGCAGCTCGTTGACGACGAACGTCTCGAGCAGGGCGCCGAGCGCCTGCGGCGCGGCGCCCAGCCCGCGTTCGTCGAGGCCGATCAGGTGCGCCGCGAGCCCACTGTCGACGAAGTGCAGCTTGGGCGCCTTGACGAGGCGCTTGCCGAGGTTGGGCGCCCAAGCGGGCAAGCGCTGCACCAGGTAGACCGTCTCGAGCAGCGCCAGATAGCGGTTCAGCGTCGTCAACTTGATACCGGCGCTTCGAGAGAGCTCGCTCAGGTTGAGCAGCGTGGCGCTGCGCGCCGCGAGCAGCTGGAGCAGCGCGGGCATCGTCACCAGCCCGTCCACGTTGGCGATGTCGCGCACGTCGCGCTGCAGGATCGTCGTGACGTACGACGCAAACCACGCGCCGCGGCGCTGCGCGTCGCGCAGGGTCCGCACCTCGGGGAAGCCGCCGAGCACGATCAGCCGGTGCACGTCTTCGGGAGTCGGCAGCACGGATTCAGCGCCTGTTCGCCGTGCGTTGCCGACTGACTCCCCGGCGAATAGCGCATCGATGAACGAACCGCCGGCGCCTGTGACCTCGCACTGCGCCAACGGCCACAGCGTCAGGATCTCCATGCGTCCCGCGAGCGACTCGGACAGGCGCGGCAGCAGCAGCACCTGCGCCGACCCCGTGAGAAGGAATCGCCCAGGCCGACGATCACGATCGACGGCGGCTTTGAGCGAGCGAAAGAGCTCCGGCACGAGCTGGACCTCGTCGAGCACGACGTCACCCGACAGGCCGGCGAGGAAGCCCACAGGGTCGCCGGCAGCCGCGGCCAAGGTGGGAGGATCGTCAAACGTGAGATACCGCGCCGGATGAGCGCCGTCGGCGACCGCCAGCGCGAGCGTGCTCTTGCCGCTCTGGCGCGCTCCAGCGAGCAGCGTCACCGGACGGTCGCCCAGAGCGTCGAGCAGTCGGGGCGTGAGGGCGCGTTCGATCATAAGCGGATGATACGGCTCTCAGACATGCACATCAACCACTCAGTGGGTAATAATTACCCACTTCGTGGGCGATTTGCAGAAGACGGAGGGCGGCCCCCCCGCCGGAAGGCGGCCGCCGTCAGTGGCCAGCGTCAGTGGCCGGCGGCGTCGATCGCCTCGTTGACCAGGCGGTCGGCCTCGGCGTTGTGCTCGCGGCGCACGTGCTTGACGTCGACCTCGTGGAACCGGCTGAGGAGCAGGCAGGCCTGCGCGTGCAACGGCTTCAGGCCTGCGTCCTTGACCTTGTACTTGCCGTTGACCTGACGCACGACGAGCTCGCTGTCGAGGAAGACGTCGAGGCGCTCGACGCCGCGGTCGAGCGCCAGCTCGAGCCCGGCCAGGAGCGCCTGGTACTCGGCGACGTTGTTGGTCGCCTTGCCGATGAAGTCGCCGAGCTCCTCGACGACGTCGCCGGAGGCGGTGAGCAGCACGGCGCCTATCCCGGCCGGACCGGGATTGCCGCGCGCGCCGCCGTCTGTGTACAGATGGTGGCGCGCGTCGTCGCGGTTGGCTGGGCGGGCGGGGGCGATCGCCGGCGACGGAGCCTTCGCGGTTGCGGCGGCGTTCGCGGGCGAGGGCTCGAGGACCGATGCGCTCGCGCCCGGCGCTGAGGCCGGCGGCGCAGCCGCTCCGGCCGGAGCATTCGCGGGCGTCTGCCACACACTCACGGCGGGGTTGCGGAACGTCTCCACATGCGCGCCGCCGCCGAGCGCGTCGGCGAAGGTCTGCGCCCAGCGCAGCACGGCCTCCTGCTCGGTGACGCCGTGCGGCGCGTCGACGAGGGCGAGGCCGTGGGCCTGGGCGACGCGCGCCTCGTGGTACTTCACGTCGCCGGTCACGAGCACGTCGGCGACCTGGGCGACGCCGCGGGCGATGGCTTCGGCGCCGGAGCCCGGCAGCACGGCCACGCGCTTCACCGGGCGGGCACGGTCACCGGCGAAGCTCAGCGACGGCAGACGCAGCACGGCCGCGACGTCGGCGGCGAACGCCGCCAGCGGCTGCGCGGCCGGCAGCACGCCGAGCCGACCGAGGCCGAGCGTCGCGACCTCGTTCTCGACCGGGTACAGGTCGTAGGCCGGCTCTTCGTAGGGATGCGCGGCCACGTAGGCGCCGGTCACTCTGCGCTTGAGCCGGCGCGGAAAGACAACCTCGAGGCGCAGCTCGCCGACGGCCTCGTCGCGGCCGGCCTGGCCCAGAACCGGCTTGCTGCCCGCGCGCCCGAAGAAGGTGCCCTGGCCCTCGACCGCCCACGAGCAGTGCTCGTACTCGCCGATCACGCCGGCGCCGGCGGCGAACAGCGCCTTGCGCACCAGATCGGCGTCGTCGGCCGGCACGAAGCCGACCAGCTTGAGGGCGTCGGCGGCGGCCGGCGCCAGCGGCGCCGCCGCCTCCAGCCCCAGAAGCTCCGCGATCACGTCGGCGATGCCGCCGCGGGCCTTGTCGAGGTTGGTGTGCGCGGCGATCACGGCGACGCCGTCCCGCGCCGCGCGCAGCGCCAGCCTGCCCGCTGCGGTGTCGTCGCTGAGACGTTCGAGCGGGTCGAAGATGAGCGGATGGTGGACGAGCAGCAGGTCGCACTCCAGGCGGGCCGCCTCGTCGAGGGCGGCGTCGTCCACCTCAAGGGTGACGAGCACGCCGCGCACCTCGTCGTCGGGCGACCCGACCTGCAGCCCCACGTGGTCCCACGGCTCGGCCAGATCGAACGGCGCGAGGCGGTCCACCACCGCTATGACATCCCGTACCTGCATGACCGGGATTCTACAGCAGCCGGCGGCGCCTGCCGCGGGCGCGGAACGCTCAGCGCGCGAGCCCCCCGAAGAGTCGCCCCAGCGCGCCCCGGACCGCGCTCGCGTCCGGCGGTCCGAGGGCGCCGACCCTGTGCTCGACCAGGCGGTCGTCCAGGGTAAAGATCTTGAGGCGCACCATCGAGGGGGCCGGAAGCCCGGCAGCCGAGAGATCGGCGAGCGGCACATCCAACGGCCAGCGACGATGGCCGGCGCTCGTGATCATCGCGAGCACACTGTGGCCGATCACGTTGCCGAGCGCGTCCGCGCGCGACAGCACGAGGGCCGGCCGCCGGCGCCGGGCCGGCCCATCCGAGAACGGGAACGGCACGACCACGACGTCCCACTGTTCAAAGGCCACGGTAGGCCTCGTCGTCTTCGTCCGAGGCCCACTCCGAGAGCTGAGACTGCAAGGCGCCCGCGAACGCCTGGTCGAGCGCCACGGCTTTGCGCACGGTGACGCCACCGCCGCCCGCGATCTCAAAGGCCAAGGCGTCGCCCTTCTCGAGGCAGAGGGCCTCGCGCACGGCCGCCGGCACAGTGGTCTGGTACTTGCTCGTCAACTTGCTCACCACTCGCGTAGACATCGCCAGCCTCCGGTGTAAGTAGCAGGAGGTAAGGAACCCTTACTGCATTACCACCTTACCACCAGATCGCCGAAACGGAGGGACGATCCTTGAGGCTGAGGGCTGTACTCCATCGTAGTCTCCCTTGGGCCGCCTGTCAGTGCTTCGCTGATGCGGAGGAGGTGACGTTGTGCTCCGCGTGCGGGTGACGTTGGTGGTGACTACCGGGGCCGAAACCGATCGAGCCTGCGGACGGCCGTGTGCGAGCGCAAAGCCGCCATCCCTATCTTCCCCTTTCGCACTACCACGCTCCGGTGCCGCGGGGGTCACCGCAGCAGCCCACGCGCCCGGGATGCAGCGCCTTCATGAGGGTGGCGACGCGACGCGCGGCGGGCGTCCTACCGTTTCGCACTGCCCCGCCGGGGCGGTACCGGCAGCCGTACCGCATGGAGTCCGCGGGCACGGCGCGGATTTGGGCAGCATCGTCTGGCTCGACCGGCTCCGTGAGTGGCGCGTTAATCCGGCCCTCATGAGCGTGCCGCAGGCGGCCTTCGGATTCCCGCGATGCCGGTCTTCCGATCCACCTCCGTGTCAGCCCCCTTCTGACGGCCAGGCGCGCGGCGGCCCGCTTGCGACAGACGACCTGCGTATAGACTTCCGGGCATGACGAAGACCGTGCATCGACGGGCGCCGGGAGTCCTTCTCGGCGACGGGGAGTTTGCGGCCGCCGGCATCGGCGGCAGCGCCCTCCACCCCTGGCTCATCGTCCTTGCCTTGGCGCCCGGCATCATCCTCACGCTCGCCGACGCCACAGTGATGACGATCACCGTGCAGAAGATCATCCGTGAGCTGGGAGGCTCCGTGGTCTCGGTGTCGTGGGTGATGAACGGGTACAACCTCACGCTCACCGTGCTCTTCCTCACCATGGGCCGGCTCGGCGACCGCTACGGCCACAGGCTAATCTTCACGATGGGGCTCGCCCTGTTCACCGCCGCCTCGCTGCCGTGCGCCCTGGCGACGAGCGTGCATGCCCTGGTCGCCTGGCGCGTGGTGCAGGCGCTCGGGGCCGCGGCCGTCGTGCCTACGGCGCTTGCCCTGCTCCTGCAGGCCTTCCCGGAACGCCGCCAAGGCTTCGCCGCCGGCCTCTTCGGAGCACTCAGCTCGCTGGCCGCCGCCGCCGGCCCGGTGCTCGGCGGCGTGCTCGTGTGGTACTGGGGCTGGCCGGCGGTCTTCTGGTTCAACCTCCCGGTGGGCGCGCTCGGCGTCGTCCTCGCGCTCACGCTCCTGCGCGGCCTCCACACGCCGCGCACCCGCGCCGCCCTCGACTGGCCCGGCGTCGTCCTCGTCAGTGCCGGCCTCTTCTGCCTCACGCTGGCCATCATCCAGGGAAACGACTGGGGCTGGGTGTCCGGCGCGGTCGTGGGTCTGTTCGCCGGCGGCGTCGCCCTGCTCGCCGTCTGGATCTGGTGGGAGCTGCGCACCGCCTCGCCTCTCTTCGACCTGCGCCTCTTCCGCGATCGCACGTTCGCCGCGGCAAGCTCGGCGATCATGACCGTCGACACGGCGATGATGGGCACCATGTTCATGCTCGTGATCTTCATGATCGCGATGATGGACTACAGCGAGCTCAGGGCCGGCCTCGCGATCGCCGTTCTGCCGGTGGCTGTGATGGTGCTCACGCCGCCCGCCGGCTGGCTCACCGACCGCATCGGGCCGCGCCTGCCGGCGGTGACAGGCGCTCTGCTCAGCGCCGCCGGCCTCTTCGCCCTGGGGCACATGGCCCGCACCGACCCGCTCTCCGGCGTGCTCTGGCGCAGCGGGCTGGTGGGCGCCGGCATCGGCCTCTCGCTGCCGGCGCTGCTGGCCGCCGGCATGAGCGCCGTGCCCGGCGGCCACAAGGGCGCCGGCGCGGGCATGCTCAATACGGCGCGCCAGCTCGGCTTTCTGCTCGGCGTGGCCGTCCTCGTGGCCGTCTTCGCGCACACAATGCACACCGCCGTGAACCACGCGGCGGACCAGGGTCAGGCCCTGACCCGCGCCCAGACGGGCCTCAGCCAGCCTACTAAGGACCGCCTTGTCAAGGCGCTCGACCAGGCGCGCACCATCAACGCCACCGCCGGCATGAGCGAGCTTCGCAGGGTGGCGCACCCCATCGCCGAGAGCATCGGGAACAACGTGGGCTTCATGGAGGGCCTCGTGCTGCTCCAGCTCAAGGACCGCCTCGAGAACACCCTCTGGGACGACGTCTCGGCGGCTTTTCGCTGGCCGTTCTTCACGGCGGGCATCTTCGCGCTCCTGGGCGCCGTGGCGGGCGCCCTGCTGCCGCGGCGCCTGCCGCGCCGCGCAAACCAGGGAGCCGACTGAATGGCGACTTCGGGAAAGGCCGGCGAAGTCAAGAAGAGGGTCGCGACCATCGGCGTCGTCGCGGTGACCGCCATCATCATGGGCAACATGATCGGGGCGGGCATCTTCACGATCCCGCAGCAGATCGCGGCCTACGGCTGGTGGGGCATCGTCGCCTTCGTGTTCACGGCCATCGGCGCTCTGCTCCTCGGTCTGGTCTTCGCCAGCCTGGCGCGCCGGATCCCCAAGACCGGCGGCCCGTACGCGTATACGAGGGCCGCCTTCGGCGACTTCGCCGGCTACTGGATCGCCTGGGGCTACTGGATCGGGCTGTGGACCGGCCAGGTCGCCATCGCGGTCACGTTCGCCAACTACGTAGGCGTGTTCATCACGCCGTTTGCGTCGAGCCTGTTCTGGAACGGCGCCCTGGCCATCGGCATCGTCTGGGTGGTCACGGCGCTCAACCTTCGCGGTGTCAAGACGGCGGGCAGCGTCGCCATCGTCACCACGGTCATCCGCGTCCTCCCACTGCT
>CAIOZS010000142.1 GCA_903862845.1 uncultured Thermoleophilia bacterium | reverse complement strand
GAGGTGCGCAAGGCCGAGATCCTGCCCTACCTGCGCCCCGACGGTAAGTCGCAGGTGACCGTGAGGTACGAGGGCGGCAAGCCGGTGGAGATCGTCAAGGTCGTGCTCGCCTCCCAGCACGCCGAGAGCGCCGACCTGCAGAGCATCATCTACCCGGACCTTCTCGAGCACGTCGTCGAGCCGATCCTGCCGAAGAATCTCTACGATGCCTCGAAGCTCGAAGAGATCACCGTCATCAACGCCACCGGCAAGTTCGTCATCGGCGGCCCCATGGGCGACTGCGGACTCACGGGCCGCAAGATCGTCGTCGACACCTACGGCGGCGCGGCGCCGCACGGCGGCGGCGCCTTCTCGGGCAAGGACCCCAGCAAGGTCGACCGCTCGGGCGCCTACATGGCGCGTTACGTGGCCAAGAACATCGTCGCCGCGGGACTCGCCGAGCGCTGCCAGCTCCAGGTCGCCTACGCGATCGGCGTCGCGCACCCCGTTTCGGTGATGGTCGACTGCGAGGGCACCGAGACGGTCGATATCGAGCTCATCGAGCGCCTCATCGGCGAACACTTCGACCTGCGTCCGGCGGCGATCCTGCGCGACCTCGATCTGCGCCGCCCCATCTACAAGAAGACGGCGGCCTACGGCCATTTCGGCCGCAACGACCACGATTTCACGTGGGAGCGCACCGACAAGGCCGCAGCGCTGCGCGCCGCCGCCGGCCTCAAGGGCTGAGCCATCCGGCGCGGAAAGACGACGGCGTAGCTTGAGCTACGCCGCCGTCTTTCCGCTGGTTCGCACCCGTGCCTTCACCGGCGCCTTCGACTACTCCGTGCCGCCGGAGCTTGCCGGCAGGCTCGAGCCGGGGGCGCTCGTCGCCGTGCAACTGGGTTCCCAGACCGTCATCGGCGTCGTCCTCGAGCTGCGCCGGGCGACCGCGCACGAAGGCCGCGTCCTGCCGCTGCGCGACCTCCTCGATGTGCCATCCATCCCCGCGGACCTGCTGGACCTCGCCCGCGAGGTGGAGAGCTACTACCTGACCTCGTTCTCCGCCGCGCTGTCTCTCGTGTGCCCCCCGACCGGCGCCCTCAAGGTCGTGCGCCAGTACGAGCTCACGGCCGGTGGGCGGGCGGCTCGCGAGGCCGGCGAGGAAGGCCTGAGTGAGGTCGCCGGCCTCAAGCTGCCCGCGGGCGCGCTGACGCGGCTCGGGGAGCGCTACCGGCGTAAGGGCTGGGTGCGCATCTCCTATCGCGTGCGTGTGGCCGGGGCGGCGCGGGCCGGCCGCGCGCTCAGGCGCGGCGGCGAGACGCCGCCGCGCCTCGGCCCGCGGCAGCGCGCCGCCCTCGAGCTCGTTGAACAGTCCGGGGTCCTCGACGAGCGCGCACTGCGCGCCGCGAGCGGTCTTTCGCTGCCGGCGCTCAAGAAGCTGCTCGAGGCCGGCGCGCTCGTCGTGGCCGCGACCGACGGCGAGGAGGCCGCTGCGCTGCGCGGCGGGGAAGATGCGCGGACGGCCGGCGGATCGGGGGCGGCGACGGGCGGCGCGGAGCCTGCGGCTCCGCCGCCCGTCGCCGCGCAGGCCGCCCGCCCGCAGGCCTGCGCCACGCTCGGCGACGTGCCCCGTCTGCTGCCCGAACAGCGCGACGCGTTGCAGGCCATCCTCTGCGAGGCGCGCCCCGGCGATGAGGTGCTCGTGCATGGGGTCACGGGCAGCGGGAAGACCGAGGTGTACCTGCAGGCCGCTCAGGCGGCACTGGAGGCCGGCCGTTCGGTGCTGCTTCTGGTGCCCGAGATCGGGCTCACCGGGCAGACCGTGGCCCGCGTGCGCGAACGCTTCGCCGGTCACGAGGTCGCCGTGCTGCACTCGGGTCTGACGGCGCGCGAGCGTCTGCTCGCCTATCGCGCCGTCGCCTGCGGTGACGTGCGCATCGTCGTCGGGGCGCGTTCGGCGGTGTTCGCGCCCCTGCGCGACCTGGGGCTCATCGTGGTCGACGAGGAGCACGACACGTCGTATAAACAGGAGAGCGAGCCCGCCTACGACGCGCGCACCGTGGCTCGCTGGCGGGCGGCGCGCAGCGGCGCGGTGGTCGTCCTCGGCTCGGCCACGCCGAGCGTCGAGAGCTATGCCCGCGTGCCCCTGCACGCGGACCTGCGGCTGCGCGTCGACGGCTCGCGGCCGCCGGCCCTGGAGGTCGTCGACATGCGCGACCACCACGGGATCTTCTCGGGCCCGCTGGCGCAGGCGCTCACGGCGACCGTGGACGCCGGCGACAAGGCCATCCTGTTCCTCAACCGCCGCGGCTTCGCCTCGTACCTGGTCTGCGACCACTGCGGTTTCACCTGGATGTGCCCGCACTGCGACGTGACGCTGACGCTGTTCGGCGGTCACAGTCTGCGCTGCCGTACCTGCGGGCACGAGGAGGCTGCGCCGGGCACGTGCCCATCCTGCGGCAGCGCCGAGCTGATCCGCTATGGGTTCGGGACCGAGCGCCTCGAGCGTGAGGTCGTCGGCCTGCTTCCCGGAGTCGAGCTGCTGCGCCTCGACTCTGACATCGCTTCCTCGTACGGGCGGCTGCGCGCGGTGCTCGAGCGCTTCGCGCAGCCGGGGCCCAAGGTGCTGGTAGGCACGCAGATGATCGCTAAGGGACACCACTTTCCCGACGTCACGCTGGTGGGCGTGGTCAACGCCGATCTCACGCTCCACTTCCCCGACTTCCGCGCCGAAGAGCGCACCTTCGCGATGCTCGTGCAGGTCGGTGGGCGCAGCGGCCGCGGCGCGCACCCGGGGCGCGTGATCGTGCAGACCCTGAGCCCCGAAGCGCGGCCCATCGCCCTGGCCGCGAACGGGGAGGAAGAGCGCTTCTACGCCGAGGAGCTGGAGCGGCGCCGCGAGCTTGGGTATCCTCCCGCCGGGACCCTGATCGGCCTCGAGCTCTCGGGGACGTCCGCGGAGAAGGTCGGCATCGCGGGACGCTTCACGGCCGAGAGGCTCTCGGTACGGCTGGCGCAGGGCGAGAGCATCCTCGGCCCGGGTCCGCTGTGGCGGGAGCGCGGGCGTCACGCCTGCCGCGTCGTGATTAAGACTACGGCAACAGGGGAAACCTTGGATACGCTGCGTGGATGGCTGGCCGCCAACCGCGACCGCTTTTCCGCGAGAGGCGTCAGGCTCGTCCCCGACGTGGACCCGCAATGGCTCTGACCCTGAGCTGAGGTAGCATAGAGACATGGCAGTGACCAGAGAGAATGAGCGCGACAGGATCGAGCTGAGCCGCAGAGAACGAGAGGCGCGCCGGGATATCCGCGTCATCGGCGATCCGGTGCTGCGCGAGCAGGCGCTCGAGGTGACCGAGTTCGACAGGGCGCTGCGCAAGCTCGCCAAGCGCATGATCCGCATCATGCACGACGCCCCCGGCGTCGGTCTGGCGGCGCCGCAGATAGGCGTTCTGCAGCGCCTGCTCGTCTACGACGTCGACGACGATCCCAGGGCGCTCGTCAATCCGCGGCTCGACGAGCTCTCGGCCGAGACCGTGGAGACCGACGAGGGCTGCTTGAGCGTGCCCGGCGTGACGATGCCGGTGAGCCGGCCCGCGAGCCTGCGGGTGCGGGCCTTCGACACCGCCGGCGAGCCGCTCGAGTTTCACGCCGAGGGCCTCGAGGCGCGCGTGATCCAGCACGAGTACGATCATCTCGAAGGCGTGCTCATCGTCGACCGCACATCACGCAGCGCCCGCGCCGCCGCCCTGCGTGAGCTGCGCGAGCGCGAAGACGCCGGCCTGCGCGGCGCCGTCGGCGGGGGTCTGTGAGCCGCCTGCGGTACGCCTTCGCGGGCACCGCGCCGTTCGCCGAGCTCGTGCTCGCCGGGCTCATCGGCGCCGATGCCGCGCCGCTCGCGGTCGTCACCAATCCCGACCGACCGCGCGGCCGCCACGGCGCGCCGCAGCCCCCGCCGATCAAGCTCGCGGCGCGCGCCCACGGTCTGCCCGTTCTCCAGCCGCTGAGGGCGTCGGAGCCTGCCGCCGTGGCCGAGCTGCTGGCGTTCGGCCCCGAGGTGTTCGTGGTCTGCGCTTACGGGCAGATCCTCGACCAGCGCCTGCTCGACCTGCTTCCCACAGTGGTCGTGCACCCTTCGCTGGTGCCGCGCTGGCGCGGCGCCGCGCCCGTGGAGCGGGCGCTCATGGCGGGGGAGACCGAGCTCGGCGTCACCGTCCTCAAGATGACCGCCGGGGTGGATGAAGGTCCGGTCGGCTACTCGCGGGTCGTGGGCGTGCCCGCCGACGCCGACGCCGGCCGGGCCTACGAGCTGCTGGCGCCGGCCGCCGTCGACGGCGTGCTGGCCACGCTCGACGGGATCGCCGCGGGGACGGTCCAGTGGCGCCCGCAGGAAGGCGAGGCCACGTACGCAGCCAAGATCGCCGTGCAGGACCGGCTCATCGACTGGACGCGTCCGGCGACCGCCATTGTCGATCAGGTCCGTGCCCTGGCGCCGCATGTTGGCGCCGTGACGGACCTCCTCGGCAAGCGCACCCTGATCTGGCGGGCGGCGGCCGGCAGCAGGCCGCTCCGGGCGCCAAGCCGGGAGCGGCTGGTTCTGCCGGCCGGCGACGGCTGGGTGGAGGTGCTCGAGCTGCAGCAGGAGGGTCGCAGCCGCATGGCGGCCGGAGACTTTCTGCGCGGCGCCGGCCGCGCTCTGGCGGGGCCGTGACGGCCGCGCGCGCCGGCGGCCGCCCAGGCGGCACCGTGAGCCCGGCGCGAGCCGCCGCGTGGCACGCGCTCCTGCGCGTGCGCTCCGGCGGCGGTCGCTTCGACGACTCTCTGGCCGCGTTCCCCGAGCTCGAAGGGCTGAGCGACCGCGACCGCGCGCTCGCCAACGAGCTGGTCGTCGGCACGGTCAAGCGCCGCGGCTCTCTCGACGCCGTCCTCGGCGCCTTCACCAAGGCGCCGCTCGCCGACACCGACGGGGAGGTGCTCGAAGCCCTGCGCCTGGCGGCGTTCCAGCTCGTCTTTCTCGATCGGGTGCCCGCCTACGCGGTGGTCGACGATGCGGTCGCGATGGTCGCGCGCAAGGGCAAGCGCACGCGGGGATTCGTGAACGCCGTGCTGCGCAAGGTCGCCGAGGACGGCCGCGAGGCCTTCGCGACGTTGTCCGACGGCAACGGCGCCCGCGCCTGGGCAGCGCGCCAGTCGTGCCCGGTGTGGCTGGTCAAGCTGCTGCGCCGCGAGCTCGGCGACGAGGCGGCGGAGCGCTTTCTCGACGCCGCCGACGCGGCCCCCGAGCGCTGCCTGCGTGTCAACACGCTCAAGGCCGACGTGCCGGCGGCGCGCACGGCGCTGGCCGCCGCCGGCTTCACGACGACGGGCGTGCCGGGGCTGCCGGCGGCGCTCGTCTACGACGGTCCGTCCCTGGAACGCTCGGCGCCCTTCCGTGAAGGGCTCGTGACGCCGCAGTCGCAGGGCTCTCAGGTGGCCGGCGTGGTCGCCGTCGCCGGCGCCGGGCCGGGCGCCCGGATCCTCGACCTCTGCGCCGCGCCCGGCACCAAGACGGCGCAGCTTGCGGCGGCCGCTCCGCAGGCGCGGATCACCGCCGTCGACGACGACGAGCTGCGCCTCGGCGCGATGCGCCACAACCTCGACCGCCTCGGCGCGCACGGCGTCGATCTCGTGAACGGCGACGTCCTCGACCTGCCGGTCGCCTTCGACGACGCCTTCGACGCCGTCCTCCTCGACGCGCCCTGCAGCGGCCTCGGGACGCTGGCCTCGCGCGCCGACCTGCGCTGGCGGCGCCGCGAGGCGGACGTCGCGCGCCTCGCGCAGCTCCAGCGCCGCCTCATCCGCCGCGCCGCACGCTGCGTGCGGCCCGGCGGCGTCCTCACCTACGCCGTGTGCACCCTGCCGCACGCCGAGACACTGGGGGTCGCCGACACGCTGCTCGCCGCCGGCGGCTGGCAGGCGGACGACCTCGGCGCCGCGTGGCCCGGCATGGCGCATCCGGCCGCCGGCGGCTGCCTGCTCGTGCTGCCGCCGGCGCACGGCGCCAGCGCGTTCTTCGTGGCGCGTCTGCGACGCGTCTCGGCGGCGGGGGGGTAGAATGGCGGCGCGGCGCCCGCGCCGCGCCGCCCCGCGTCACGGAGGAGACCATGCCGGACCTGCTGCACGAGATCCACATCGCGCCGTCCATCCTGTCGGCCGACTTCTCACATCTGGGGGACGACGTGGAAGCCGCGCTCAACGCCGGCGCGCGCGTCATCCACGTGGACGTCATGGACGGCCACTTCGTGCCCAACATCACCATCGGGCCGCTCATCGTTGCGGCACTGCGGCCTCTGGTGCACGGGGCGGGCGCGCTGATCGACGTGCACCTCATGATCGAGCACCCGGAGCGGTACGTGGACGCGTTCGCGATGGCCGGCGCCAACGTGATCACGGTGCATCAAGAGGCCTGCGTGCACCTGCACCGCGTGCTCATGCAGATCCGCGAGGCCGGGGCGGCCGCCGGCGTGGCGCTCAACCCGGCGACGCCCATCGAGACGCTCGCCGAGGTGCGGCAGCACTGCGACATGGTGCTCGTGATGTCGGTCAACCCCGGCTTCGGCGGACAGCGCTTCATCGAGACGTCCCTGACCAAGGTCGAGCGCGCCCGTGCCTTCCTTCCCGCCGCCGTCGCGCTCGAGCTCGACGGCGGCGTCACGGCACTCAATGCCGGCGTTCTCGCGGCGGCGGGCGCCAACGTCCTCGTGGCGGGCTCCAGCGTCTTCGCCGGCCGCGACATCGGCGAACGGTACGCGGCGCTGGCGCGGGCGGCCGGCGAGACCGTATAATCACGACTGCACGATCAAGCTGCTTCAGGGCGGGGTGAGACTCCCCACCGGCGGTCACAGCCCGCGAGCCTTCTCGGAGGCCGACCAGGTGGAACTCCTGGGCCGACGGTCACAGTCCGGATGAAAGAAGCACGCCGCGACGCATCGGCGTCGTCCGCCCTGGAGCATGGCTCCGGGGCGTTCTTGCGTATGGACGACGACAAGTACATGGAAAAGGCCTTCACGCTCGCCGAGCGGGGCCGCGGCAGCACGCACCCCAACCCGCTGGTCGGCGCCGTGCTGGTGCGCGGCGGCGAGATCGTGGGCAGGGGCTGGCATCTGCGCCCCGGAGAGCCGCACGCCGAGGCCATAGCGCTCGCGCACGCCGGCGAGCGCGCCGCCGGCGCCACGCTCTACTGCACGCTTGAGCCGTGCAGCCATCACGGCCAGACGCCTCCCTGCGCCGACGCGCTCGTGGCGGCCGGCATCCGGCGGGCCGTGGTCGCCCTCGCCGACCCCAACCCGCTGGTCGACGGCCGCGGGCTCGCGCGTCTGCGAGAGAGCGGCGTCGAGGTGGAGCTTCAGGACGCGCGCTGGGGGGCGCGGGCCCGCAAGCAGAACGCGCCTTTCCTCAAGTACCTCGCTGCCGGGCTGCCTCTGGTTACCTACAAGGCCGCCGTGACGCTTGACGGCAAGGTGGCCGCGGCCGGCGGGGACGCCCGCTGGATCAGCTGTCTGGACAGCCGCCGCGCCGTGCACGACATGCGCGCCGCGGCCGACGCGGTGATGGTCGGCGCGGGCACGCTGCGTCGCGACGACCCCGAGCTTACCGTGCGCCTCAGTGAGGGCCGCGACCCAGCGCGCGTGATCGTCACGCATCGCGGCGAGCTTCCCTCGGGCGCCAGGGTGCTGGCCACGGCCCGCCAGACGCGCACGATCGTCCTCGCGGAGCGTGCCGACGGCGCGGCGCGGCGGATGCTCGAAGCGCGCGGCGCCGAGCTCGTCGAGATGGGGGATGGCGGCCTGCGCGCCGGGCTCGCCGCCCTCGCCGGGCGCGGCCTGCTCGACATCCTCTGCGAGGGCGGCCCCACGCTGGCCGGCGCCTTGCTGGCCGAAGGGCTGATCGACCGCGTGCTGCTGTTCGTGGCGCCGCTCATCGTCGGGCGCGGGGCGCCCGACCTGTTCGCGGCGCCCGCCGTCGGCGCGGTCGCCGACGCCTGGCGCCTGCACGACGTCGAGTGGCGGCCCGTGTGCGACGACCTCCTGCTCAGCGGCAGCCTGACCAAAGACGGGGACTGAGTGTTCACGGGCATCGTTGAAGAGGTCGGGACGCTGCGCAGCCTGCGCCTCGGCGAGAAGAGCGCGGTGCTCGACGTGACGGCCTCCGTCGTCACCGGCGGCGCGGCCGTCGGCGACAGCATCCTCACCGACGGCGTCTGCCTGACGCTCACGGCGCTGCGCCCCGGAGGCTTCACCGCCGACGTGATGCCCGAGACCGTGCGGCGCACGACGCTCGCCGACCGGCGGCCGGGCGACCGCCTCAACCTCGAGCGTGCCCTCACTCTGCAGTCGCGCCTCGGCGGGCACCTCGTGAGCGGGCACATCGACGGGGTCGGCACGGTCG
>CAIOZS010000141.1 GCA_903862845.1 uncultured Thermoleophilia bacterium | reverse complement strand
TGTTGGCGCCCATGAACACCGCGCCCAGCGAAATCGCCCGCAGGATCGCCACGCCGTCGGCGGTGGCCAGCAGGTCCACCGCGCGCGTCACGCCCATCGACCCCTGGGCCAGGGCCAGGAACGTCAGGTAGGTCGGCGTGTTGTCCAGGAACGACGACAGGCCGCCCGCCGCCCATTCTACGCGTTCGCCCGCGCTAATCGAGGAGGCGGCACCGCTATCGGCGGCCGCCTCCGCCGATCAGCAGTTCGCCAGCGCCTGCTCGATGTCGGCAACGATGTCCTCGACCGACTCGATGCCGATGCTCAGACGCACGAAGTCGTCGCTCACGCCCGTCTCGAGCTGCTCTTGCGCGGTGAGCTGCGAATGGGTCGTCGTGGCCGGGTGGATGACCAGCGACTTGGCGTCACCGATGTTGGCCACGTGCGAGAGCAGCTTGGTGCTCTCCACGAAGCGGCGGCCGGCCTCGCGGCCGCCTCCGATGCCGAAGCCGATCATCGCGCCGTAGAGACCGCGGTAGTGGTACTTGCTTGCCAAGGCATGCGTGTCGTGCGACGGCAGTCCCGGGTAGCTCACCCAGGCGACGTTCGCGTGGTCCTCGAGGAACCGGGCGACGGCGAAGGCGTTCGTGCTGTGACGCTCCATGCGCAGCGGCAGCGTCTCGAGCCCCTGCAAGAAGAGGAAGGCGTTGAACGGCGACAGCGCCGCGCCGATGTCGCGCAGGAGGCTGACGCGCAGCTTCACGATGTAGGTGAGCGGCCCCAGCGCTTCGTGGAACTTGAGCCCGTGGTAGCTGGCGTCCGGCTCCACGAGGCCGGGGAACTTGTCGTTCTGCGACCAGTCGAACTTGCCCGCGTCGACGACGACGCCGCCGATAGACGTGCCATGCCCGCCGATGAACTTGGTCGCCGAATGCACGACGATGTCGGCGCCGTGATCGATAGGCTTGATGAGGTAGGGGGTGGCCATCGTGTTGTCGACGATCAGGGGGATGCCGGCCTCGTGGGCGATCGCGGCGACCGCATCGAGGTCGAGCGTGTCGAGCTTGGGGTTGCCCACCGTCTCTGCGTAGATCAGTTTCGTGGTGGGCTTGATAGCGCGGCGGAAGCTCTCGGGGTCGAGCGGATCGACGAGGTCGATCTCGACGCCGAAACGCGGCAGGGTGTGCACGAAGAGGTTGTAGGTGCCGCCGTAGAGGCTGTTGGCGCTCACGATGTGGTCTCCGGCGCCGGCGATGTTGAGGATGCTGAACGTTACCGCTGCCGAGCCCGAGCTGAAGGCCAGCGCGCCGACGCCGCCTTCGAGCGCTGCGACGCGCTTCTCGAAGACGTCGCTCGTCGGGTTCATGATGCGTGTGTAGATGTTGCCGAACTCGCGCAGCCCGAAGAGGTCGGCGGCGTGGTCGGCGCTGTCGAAGGTATACGCCGTGGTCTGGTAGATTGGCACGGCGCGCGAGTTTGTCGCGGGGTCGGGCACTTGGCCGCCGTGCAACGCGAGGGTCTCGAAGCCCTGCGGGGTCTGGCTCGTCTCAGTGTCGCTCATCGCTACGGTCTCCTGTCAGATGTAGTACATGGGATCCTGGCTGGCCCGTGCCGCCGCCGCCGCGATGGTGGCAGCGCCGAGCACGGCGCGGGTGCGCTCGCGCACCTCGCGCCAGACGGGCGCGACCAGGGGCTCGGCCTGGTCGCCGCGGGGCATTCGCCCCATGCCTCCGTGTGAGCCGTCGATGAGGTCGATGACGTCGGCGAAGCTGAGCGAGGCCGGGTTCACGGCGAGCACGTATCCGCCGCCTTTCCCGCGCTGACTGTGCACGAGCCCGCCTTGGCGCAGATCGTGCATCACCTGCTCGAGGAACTTGGCGGGGATGCCCGCAAACGTGCTGATCTCGCGCGCCTGGACGGGCCCGTCGCCGTTCACGAGAGCCAGCCGAACGAGAGCCTTGATCGCGTAGTCGCTCTTGGTGGACAGATGGATCACGCTTGAAGTCCTACTTCCCACTAGGGTTTGGGTACTTTACGCGCCGATCTGCCGCCTGTCAACTGTCTCGGCGAGCAGCCCCTCGACGACGTGGGCGACTGGGGCGGGTCGCCCATCCGGCGTCCCGCCCGCCCTCGGCGAAGCTGCTACCATGATCGCGTGAGCGATCTCGACGACATCCTGCGGCGCGAAGGGCGCGACGTGCTGCGGCGCGAGCTGCCCGGCCTCGAAGAGGCCGTACCTCTCGCGCCCCTCTGTGCCTACGGCGTCGGCGGCCCGGCGGAGCTTCTGTACCGGGCGGCGACGACCGGCGCCTTGGCGCACGCCGTCAGGACGGCGCGCGAAGTCGGCGTGCCGGTCACCGTCCTCGGCCGGGCCACCAACGTGCTCATCAGCGACGCCGGCCTGCCCGGTCTCACGGTGCTGGCCCGCAACGAGGCCCACACGCTCGACGGCGAGCTCCTGATGGTTGAGGCCGGCGCCGAACTGCCCGGCCTGGTCGCGGAGCTGGCCGGGCAGGGCCTCGCCGGCCTCGAGTTCGCCGGCAACATCCCCGGCTCCGTCGGAGGCGCCGTCGTCGGCAACGCCGGCGCCTACGGGCGCTCTCTGAGCGACGTGCTCACCGGCGTGCACCTGCTCGACGGAACGACGGAGCACGTCAAGGAGCCGAGGGAGCTCGACTTCGGGTACCGGACGAGCCTCTTCAGGCGGCTGCCCGAGCTGACCGTCCTGTCGGCGACGATCGAGCTGCATCGCGGCGAGCGCAGCGCTCTCCTCGACGAGATCGCTCGCGACGCGGAGCTGCGCCGCGGCAAGCATCCGCTCGAGCACGCGAGCTGCGGCAGCTACTTCAAGAACCCCAGCCGAGAACTACCGGCGGCCCGCCTCATCGAGGACGCCGGCCTCAAGGGATTCACCAGCGGCAGGGCGCGCGTCAGCGAGCGGCACGCCAACTTCCTCGTTGCGCTGCCGGGCGCCACGGCCGACGATATCGTCGCGCTGGCGGCGGAGGTCAAGCGCCGGGTGCGCGAGCACAGCGGCCACGACCTGGTGGAAGAGGTGCGCCGCCTCGGCTTCTAGCGGCACCCACAGCGCTATACTTGTCGCGTCCGGCGGCGCGAACCCGCCGGCCGGAGCCGGCGTCTCTCACTGCGGAGGAAGACCATAGAAGAACTGCCGCACGGCCTCGTGGACAGCCTGCGCAGGGAGCAGCCGGAGGCGCGCGCCGAGCTCTTTCGCCGCTACGCGCCGCAGGTGCGCCGCATCCTCTTCCTTCAGGGGTTCTGCGAGGAGGTCGACGACGCCGTGCAGGAAGTGTTCATCAAAGTGTATCGCGCCCGGATCCCGGCCGAGGAGACCTTTCTGGGCTGGTTCTACCGCGTCATCCTCAACACCGGCCGCGACCAGGGCCGCCGGCGCAAGACCCGCCACGGACTGATGGACAAGCTGCATCAGATCGCCCCGGAGATCTCCATGGACCCTCCGACCGAACCGTCCGATCCTGCCTTGCGCCTGGCGCTGGCCGAGCTGTCTCCGGACTTGCGTGAGTGTGTGGCGCTGCGCTTCTTCGCCGACCTCTCGCTGGACGACATCGCCGCCGCCCAGGCCATCCCCGTGGGTACAGTCAAGTCGCGGCTGCACGGCGCCATGAAGCACCTGCGGCGCACGCTCACCGAGAGCGGGTTCGAGCGCGATGGCTGACGAGCTGAAAGACGAGATGAGAGCGGCCCCGGACTTCGACGACGACCGCCTGCTGGCGTTCGCTCTGGGGCTCGACGACGACCCGGAGCTGGTCGCCGCGGCGGCGGCGGCCGACGACGGCCTTCGCCGACGCCTCGACGCCATGCATGCCGATGTCGCGCGAGTGGGCGCGCAGGTGCGCGCCGCCGTGCCCTGCCCCGCCGCGAACTACGCCGACCCGAGTGATCCGCGCTGGGCCGGTCTGCAGGAGCTCTTCGCACCGCCGCCGGCGAAGACGCGGAGCCGCGCGTCGCGCTGGCTGCGCGTGCTGGCGCCGGCCGCCGTCGCCCTGGTCGCGGTCGCCGTCGGCCTCGCCGTGATCAACGACCAGAAGAGTGGCACCGCCCGCGTCGACAGCTCGCTGCCCACGGCGGCCAAGGCCACGGCCACGGCCGCCGGCCCTCTGACCGGAGCCGGCGCGGCCGCCACCGACCGCGCCGAAGACAACGCGCAAGCCCTGCGCGACCAGCTCGACCAGTACGCGGTTGTGGTGCTCGCGAAAGCAAAGGCCGTCAGCGGCGCTTTTCAGCGCTTCGTCGTGGTGAAGGTCCTCAAGGGCGCGGGTCCGGAGTCGGTGCGCCTGCGCGTCGCCGACCGCCCGGCCGACGCGGGCCGGCTTGAGCTGCTGCTCATGCACCCACAGCTCGGAGGCAGCGCGCAGATCAGCCCTGAGCCGACGCCGGTTCCCAGCGCAGCCGAGACGGCGAGCACTCTCGCCGATCTGGCCGTCGGCGTACCGGTCACGTATTTGTACCATGGTGAGACGGCCGTCCTTCGCGAGCTGCCGGCGGGGACCGACCCCGACGTGGTGCGGTTGCCGTGACGGGCATCCCGCGTCTGCGCCTGCCGCGACCCGGCTACTTCAACAGCTCCAAGCCGGCATTTCTCGAGCTCATCGACCCGCGCGGGCTGCGCGTTCTCGACCTCGGCTGCGGCGGCGGCCAGAACGGCGCTCTGCTCAAACGCGCCGGCGCCCGCGAGGTCGTCGGCGTCGAGCTGGACGCGAACGCTGCTGCGCAGGCCCGCAAACGTCTCGACGCCGTGGTACTGGGCGATCTCGCGCGCCTCGACCTCGCGGAGCTGGGCGATGAACCGTTCGATGCCATTCTCGCCGGCGACGTGCTCGAGCACCTGGCCGAACCCGAGGCCGTGCTGGCGTGCGCCCTCACGCGCCTGCGGCCGGGCGGCGCCGTCGTGGTGTCGCTGCCCAATGTGGCCCACGTCGTGGTCTTCGCCAATCTGCTCATGAAGCGCTGGCCGCGCCGGAGCTCCGGGATCTTCGACCGCACGCACCTGCGCTTCTTCGCCAAGCGCGACATGATCGGGCTGCTCGAGGGCGCCGGGCTGCGCGTTCTGCGGGTCCAGCCGTACTACACGCGCTATCGGGCGATTCGCGCGGCCTGCCTCGTGCTGTCGCTGTACGTCTTCCGCGAGTACTGGGCGCGGCAGTTCCTGCTGCTGGCCGAAAAGCCGCGTCGAGTCGGGTAGACTTGCGCCGTCGTCCGGGGGGCACCGTGACAGGTCTGCTTGAAGGTAAGAACGTCCTCGTGACGGGCGCCGCCAACTCGCGCTCGATCGCCTGGTCGGTGGCCCTGGCCATCAAGCAGCACGGCGGGAGCGTCGCGCTCACCTATCAGGCGGAGCGCCTCAGGCGCCGCGTGCAGACCTTGGCCGACGAGCTCGGCGAGACCCCGCTGATCGAGTGCGACGTGAGCAGCGACGCGGCCGTGCGCCGCGCCATCGACGAGCTGGCCGGGTTCATGCCCGTGCTCGACGGCATGGTGCACAGCATCGCCTGGGCGCCGGCCGAAGACCTCCAGGGCAGTTTCGTGCACACCAGCCGCGCCGGTTTCGCGCAGGCCAACGACATCAGCTCGTACTCGCTGATCGCCACGGCCCGTGAGGCGCGGCGCCTCATGACGCGAGGCGGCGGCATCGTCACGATGACCTATGCCGGGTCTTGGCGCGTGGTACCCAACTACAACGTCATGGGCCCCGCGAAGGCATCTCTCGAGAGCGCGGTGCGCTACCTGGCGGCGGACCTGGGGCCGGACGGCATCCGCGTGAACGCGGTGTCTGCCGGCCCCATCGCCACCGTCGCGGCGCGCACCATCAAGGACTTCAGCGGCATGCTCGAGTTGCTCGAGAGCCACACCCCCCTGCGCCGCAACGTGACCGCTGAGGAAGTCGCGGACGCCACCGTCTTTCTGCTCAGCGACCTCTCACGGGCCATCACGGGAGAGGTTGTGCATGTGGACGCGGGCGCCCACGCAACCATCTGAGCGATGATCGCCTACGTCGCCAAGGATCTGACCACAGGATCCTGCTTGGAGTCCCACGAAGAGGTGCAGCTCCCCGCCTATTCGACGATCAAGGTGCTGCTGGCGGCGGCGTTCTGGCGGGCCGTGGAGCGCGGCGAGCTCAGCGAGGCGGAACCGTACGCCTTCCGGCCGTCGAGCAGCGTGGGCGGCGGCGGCGTGCTGCGCGGCTTCCGCCACGCCGCCGAGCTGGCTCTCTCCGACTACGCTCACCTCATGCTGGCGGTCAGCGACAACGACGCCACGAACGTCGTCGCGAGATTCGTGGGCTTCGACCGGGTCAACGAGCTGGCCGCCGAGCTGGGGCTCCGCCAGACGGCCATGCGCCGCCTGATGATGGACGCCGATGCCGCCGCCGCGGGGCGCGAGAACCACACCAGCGCGGCCGACCTCGCGGCGCTCCTCGAGGAGCTCGCCACGGGCGAGGCCCTGGGGCCGGCCGTGGCCGGCCCCGTCCTCGCGTCTCTCGAGCGGCAAGAGCATCTCGACGGCATCGCCCGCTACCTGCCGGCGAGCGCGAGCTACTCCGGCAAGTGCGGCGACGACTTGCCGGTAGGCCGCTACGCGCATGACTGCGCGCTGATCCGCGAAGGCGAGCGCCGGGTGGTCATGGCGATCATGACCGACGGCGCCGGCGGCTTCGAGGCCGTGTCGCGCGCGGGCGCCGCACTCTACGCGGCGCTCGGGCAGGCCTGAGCCCGGGCGGGGGCGCTCGGTCCGCAGTCTCCGCGGGCGCCGCTCTACGCTGCCGGGCGCACCCCCAGCCCCGGCTCGTTCGAAGCTGTGAGCAGGTCACCTTCCACAGCGATGCCGCTGAACGGGTCGGCGGCCAGGAGCAGCGCGCCGTCGAGGTCCACGTGATCGGCAAGGCCGGCGAGCTGCAGCCCGGCGGCGATGCCGAGGCTGGACTCGACCATGCACCCGAGGAGCACACGCAGGCCGCGCTCCGTGCAGGCGGAGACGAGGGCGAGCGCACGCGCGATGCCGCCCGTCTTGGCGAGCTTGACGACAACGCCGTCGTAGAGATCGGCGACGGCGTCCAGCTCCTCGAGGGCGAGCACTGCCTCGTCGGCGAAGAGCGGGACGGACGTGCGCTCCTTCAACCAGGCCTGGCCGTCGACGTCGGCGGCCGGCAGCGGCTGCTCGACCAGCTCGGCGCCCAGCTCGGCGAGAGCCGCGAGAGACGCTGCCGCACGCTCGCGGCTCCAGCCCTCGTTGGCGTCGTAGCGGAAAGTCGTCTGCGGCAGCTCACGGGCGAGCGCTCGCGCGAGCTCGAGGTCACCATCGAAGCCGAGCTTGACCTTGAGCGTGCCGAAGGCGGAGGCGGCGCGCGCCTGCGCGAGCATCTCTTCGGGCGCGCCGATGGCGATCGTGTACGAGGTGCGCACCGACGGGCGCTCCAGGCCGAGCAGGCGCCAGACCGGCTCGCCGGCTTGCTTGCCGGCGAGATCCCAGGCGGCGGCGCTCAGGCCGGCCCGCAGGGCCGGCCACGCCGGCGCCGCCCCGCCCTCGTGCGCGGCCAGGCGGTCGCAGAGCGCCTCCACCGCGGCCGGCCCCTGCAGATCGGCGATCTCCGCAGCGAGGTCGGCGAGCACTGCCATGCCCGCCGCTCGAGACTCGCCGTAGCGGCGATTGGGCGCGGCTTCGCCGCGCCCCACATGATCGCCGGCACGCAGCTCGACCACGTAGTCGGCAAACTCGGAGTGCGTCCAGCGCGAGATGCCGAACGGCGCGGCCGTGCGCAGGTCAAGCTCTGTGGCGGAGGCGTGTGCCATCTGTCTCACCCTCCCTCAGCAATGGAGAACACGCCCTCGGCAGGGGCGTAGGCGTCATGGCCGCCGGCGTTGGTGGGCAGAACGTACCAGTAGTACGAATGGCCGTGGCGGAGTGCGGCGGCAGGTACGGCGCAGCGACAGGCGGCCGCGTCCGCTCCTTCCTGCACGCACGCGAACACTCGTTGCGCGCCTTCCGCAAGGCAATTGACATCCGCGAAGACGGCAACGGCGGCCTTCGCCTGGTTCTGCTCCGCTGCGGCGATCTCCCAGGTGAGCTCCACGCAGACGTCCGGCGGGACGCACGCGCCGGCATCCGGGCGCAAGGCCCGTGGACGGACGTGGTTGTAGGTGAGCAGCGGATCGCCCGCCGCCGGTCGGTAGAGGAACGGCGCGACGGCGCTGCCCGAGAAGCCGCCCGGCCCGCGCGCGTACACGACGACGGCGTAGCGG
The DNA here is from genome assembly GCA_903862845.1 of uncultured Thermoleophilia bacterium. Classification (GTDB taxonomy): domain Bacteria; phylum Actinomycetota; class Thermoleophilia; order UBA2241; family UBA2241; genus CAIXSE01. The sequence continues at coordinate 1,229 of CAIOZS010000141.1, read as the reverse complement.
CTGCCCGGCCGAAGCAATGCTTCGGGCACCTCGAAGCTCGTGAGCGGCGCGTCGCGGTCGAGACGCTGCAACCGGTATCGCCACAGATCCCAGGACTCCTCCCAGACCTCGATGCGGCAGCCGCTCACGGCGGCGCCGTGCGGATACCGCCACGAAACGGTGAGTGGGCCCTGCGCGACGCCCCAGCGCGGCGCGGCGACGATCTGCGGGGTCGGCGGCCGGGGCTGGACCGCGGAGGCGTCCCCGCGCTCCATCAGCGCCTCGTAGAGGTCGTCGGGAACGGGCGCGCCATCGGGCACGTAGTAGTCGAGGTGACGCGTGGCCGCGTTGTCGTAAACCTCCCTGCCCCGCGCGTCGCGCGGGAGGTGCCGGCTGCAATAGAACGGGAGGTCGTCGAGGCCGGCGGCGCGGCGCAGCGCGACGAGGTCGCGCTCTTCCGCCGCGCCGCCGGCCACCAGCCGTGCGTGCAGGCCCGTGTGGAAGAAGCGCATACGCTCGTCCCACAGGCGCAGGTACGCCCCGCCATCGTCGCGCAGGCGGTCGGTCGTCTCGGTGGCGCGCGCGTAGCGCGTGTGAATCGGACGATCCGCCACGACCCTGCCGCGCCCATCGAAGAGGGGGATGCGACCGCGTGGGGAGGAATCGTAGACGAGATCACGCCCCCCGACCTGCCCGCAGTTGAAGACGACGTGATAGGCCTGAGCGGGCTGCGCGTGAGTCGCCAGCAGGTCGCCGGGGACGAGCTCGTCGCGGCGCCCGATCTCCTGCCAGTTGCCCGCCGTCGTCTCGTCTGCGGCCTCGTGGTTCATGTCGAAGCCGTCGTCGAGCCAGTCGAAGACTCGCTGCACGAGGCCCCAGCAGTCGAAATGATCGTCGAAGTTGTAGGGGCGCGCCTGCGGGCCGAACAGCTCGAGGGCCTGCAGGACGCGCAGCGGAGAGAGTGGACTGGACCTCATGGGCCATGCTTACCAGCCGCGGCCGGCGGAGTCAAAGCGCAGCTTCAGTCCTCGCCAACGGGGAACGCGAAGGGTACACTTGCGGACGCATGGGGGTTGATGTACACACGCTTCTGCGCCTGACCGACCTCACCGTCGACTTCGCGTCGCACGAGGGCATCGTGCACGCCGTCGACAGGGTGAGCTTCTCGGTCGCGCCCGGCGAGCTCGTGGGCCTCGTCGGCGAGTCGGGCTGCGGCAAGAGCGTCACCGCGAGCGCCATCCTCGGCCTCA
>CAIOZS010000140.1 GCA_903862845.1 uncultured Thermoleophilia bacterium | reverse complement strand
GGCGGCCCTTCGGCCCCGCCCGCCGCCGTCCTCAGCGGTGCGCCGCCGCGCGCGCGGCGCCGCGCCTCACTTCACTTTGAAGGAGGCCTTGGCGATGTTGTCCTGCGCATTGCCGGCCAGGTCGGTGGCGTAGACGTACCACTTGTAGGCGCCCTTCTTGAAGCTTGCCTTGACGCTGGCGGTCTGCTTGGCGTTCATGGTCGCGTTGTCGACGGTGATCGTCGCGACCGGGCTGGTGCCCCTCGCGGACTTGATCTCGATGACCACGTCGGCGGTGGGGCTGAGGTTGGTGGGCTCCGTAATGCGGAACTTCAGCGTCGCCGTCTTGCCCTTCTTGACGCTGACCGCGTTGAGGGCGTTGGTCGCCGGTTTCGTCGTGTCGATGTGGATGGTGGCGCCGGCCGTGCCGACGCGGTTGCACCAGTCGAGGGCCTGCGCGCTCACCGTGATTGCTCCCTGCGTCGTTACCGGCACCGTGTAGCTCGCGCCGTCGGTCCAGGCGGCCACCGTCGGCGGCGACTGGTACTGCACCTTCTGCACGCCGGACTGGCTGTCTGTGGCGCTGAAGGTGAGCGCCACCGGGGCGTTGTGCCAGGCGCTGTCGGCGCCGCCGATCGTGACCGCCGGGTCGGTGGTCTCGGCGGCGACGACCAGAGGTAGCGCGCCCGCGCTCGAGGTGCCCGGCGGGAAGGGCGGGTTCTTGACGCTGACCGTGAGCGACCCGGGCGTCGCGATGTCCGCCGCCACGAGCGGCACGGTGAGCTGCGAAGCGCTGACGAAGGACGTGCCCGTCTTCTCGCCGCCGCTGATGAAGATGTGGGCGCCGCTGACGAAGTTACTGCCGTTGACCGTGAGCACGAGGTCGTTCTTGACGTAGCCCGCCCAGACCTGGGTGGGGCTGATGGAACTGAGGGCGGGGCCGCTGCCCACCGTGAAGGGCAGCGCATTGGAGATCGGCGAGCCCGGGGGCACGCCGTTGCGCACGGTGATCGTGGCGCTGCCCGCCGCGGCGATCGCCGACGCGGGCACCGCCGCGGTGAGGTGCGTCGCGGAGTCACGCGTCGTGGCCAGGTCGACGCCACTCCAGCGCACCACGGCGCCGGCAGCGCCGGTCACGAAACCGGTCCCCGTGACGCCGAGGTTGAAGGCCGGGCCGCCGACCACGGCCGACGTCGGGTCGAGGGCGCTGATGGAGGCCGTGGGGGCGGTGACGGTGAAGGGGAACTGGTTGCTGAGTCGCGACGGAAACAGGAGGAAAGGCGGATTGTACACAGTCACCTGCGCCGTCCCCGGTGCGGCCACGGCGGCGGCAGAAATGACGGCCGTGAGCACCGTCGACGAGTTGAAGGTCGTGCTGGCGGCGGCGACGCCGTTGAAACGCACGACTGAGCCGGTCAGCGAGGCGGGAGTGAAGTACTTGCCGTACACCGTGAGCGTGAGATCGCCGCCGCCCGCGACCACGTTCGGCGGGTTGAGCGACGTGATCACCGGATAGGGCAAGAACACGAGGAAGGCGTTGGCTAGAGTGGCCGTCTGGACCGGCGGGATGAGGAAGATGAAGGTCTGCGTCACGCGCAGGTCCCAGCCGCCATCCGTGGCGGTGTCGGGGATCGCGAACTCGACCGACGCCGACGCCGCGTCGTAGGTGTTCGTCGTGCCCGAGATGACCTCAGCGCCGTTGACCAGAGCGAAGGCCGGAGTCCCGGCAAGGAACGCGCCGAAGCTGCCGCTGACCGTGCAGGTCACCGTCGTGCCGGCGTGCGCGCTGCCCGGATCGATGCCGGACAGGCTGATCGCCATGGCCGCCGGGGCGGCCCCAAGCATCACCGCCGCCACGCAGATCAGAACGAACGCAGTCCGTTTCCCCATGACCCACCTCCACAGTGAGACTCCGTCGTGCCTGTGCCGGAGGACCACGCACGTGGCTCCCGAGCCGGCCTCCCGATCACGACCCTCTCTGCACTGTACTACCAACAGTGGGCCGGAAACATAGTGTTGGCGTTTCCGGACTCGGCGACGGGCGGCGGCGTGTCGGCCGCCGCCCTGTGGCCGCCGCCGGCAGCGGGCGGGCGCAGCCGGCCCCGCCGGCTCGCCGGTGCCCGCCCGCCCTGCGCGCCGGTGATACCCTCTGTTCACCGTGAGCGCGCGTCGTCCATCCGGGAGGGCCCCGTACCGCACGTACGTCAGTGAGGGCGGCCTCGAGCTGCGCCGGCGGCGGGAGCGGCGGCGGCGCACGACGATGCTCGTTCTCATCGTCGTCGTGGCCGCGGCGGGCATCTTCGTCGGCACGGGCCGGGCGCAGAAAGCCTGGCACGCGTGGGTCAAGCCCGGGCCGGCGGCCGCAGGCGGCCCGGCGGCGGGCGGCTCCTCCGCTGGTTCCGGGGCCGCGCCGGCCACGCGCGTGGCAATCATCCGCGCCCCGCGGCGCGTGAACGTCGACCCGCGGCCGCCCATCGTCGCCGCCGGCGACGGCGTCAAGGTCTCCACCTTCCTCGGCGACGAGACGCGGCGGCTGTATGGCTTGGGGCCGCCGCCGAAGCACCTCGACCTCATCTGGCGCACGAGCATCGGCAGCGGCCTGACCTCGGGCGTGCGCAAGAAGGGTGACGACCCCAAGAAGCCGGTGAGTCCGGCGACCTGGTCGGGCACCGGCTGGACGGGCCAGCCGGCCATCCTGCGCGACGGCGGCAAGCTGTACCTCGTCGTCGGCGGCTTCGATCACAACCTCCACAAGATCGAGCTCGAGACCGGGCGCGTGGTGTGGGAGCACGCCTTTGACGACATCATCAAGAGCAGCCCGACGGTCATCGAAGACCCGCACCCGTCGTCTCCCGCCGACAAGTACCTCGCTGTCGCCGGCTCTCGCCGCGGGTTTCCCTCGGACTACACCGACCCGAGCCTGGCGCCCTACCGCGCCGTGTCGTTCGGCACCGGCAGCGAGGTGTGGCGACTGCCGGTACCTCTCACGGCGAGCTACAGTCGCGACGTGGACGGCAGCGGCTTCTTCCTGAACGGGCACCTGTTCTCGGGGGTCGAAAGCGGCTGGTTCTACAAGCTGGATCCGTTCGAGACGACGTCGTCGGGGTCCTACCGTCAGCCGCGGATCATCGCCCAGCGGCTCCTGCTCGGCGACCCCGGCGACGCAGCGGCGCACGGCGGCAACCTGGTGCTCGAAGCGTCTCCTTCCCTCCTCGACGGCGTCGTTTACATCAGCTCCGGCGCGGGTCACGTGTACGGCATGCGCAAGAGCGACCTCAAGGTGGTGTGGGACTACCGCACCGGCTCCGACCTCGACGGCACGCCGGTGCCCACGAGCTCCGGCAAGCTCCTCGTGGCCGTGGAGAAGCAGTACATCCAGGGTCACGGCGGCGCGCTGATGCTGGACCCCAAGAAGACCGGGTCTGCGGCCGTCGACTGGTTCTTCCCCACCGGCGACCGCGCGCTTGGCGACTGGGTCGGCGGCGTCATCGGGTCGGTGGCCGTCAACGACACCTACGACCCATGGAACCGCCGCCCCCGGCTCGCGGCGTTCATCGCCATCGACGGCAACCTCTACGTGGTGGCTCAGGACGCCCTCGCCGCCGGAACGGTGCCCGGCCCCAACCTCGACGGGCCGTACCACACGCCGAAGCTCATCGCCAAGTTCTCCGTGGGCGGCGGCATCTCCACGCCGATCATGGTCGACGACACGATCGTGGCCGCCGCCTACGACGCCAGGGTGCACCTCTACAGCGTGCGCTGGCAGGCGGCGAAGAAGGGCGCTGCCGGCGCGCTCAAGAGCCCCGACGGCGGCTGGTTCACGGTGAAGATCGAGGAGACCGACTCCTTCTCCGGCGGCGGCGCCTTCGAGAGCACCCCGGTGATGTGGAAGGGCCGCGTGTTCATCGGGTCGCGCGACGGCTCGTTGTACTGCCTCGGCGATCGCTGAGGCGACAGGCGAGCCGGCGGAGCGCGGGCGACAGGCGTTTGGCACCAGCGCCCCTGCGGGCATTTCAGCAGGGATGCAGACAGACTGCGGCCGGGCCGGCGCGGCAGCGCCCGGCCGCTCAGCCAAGGAGGAACGCTATGCCCGACGCCCAACGCACAGCCGAAGCTGTCTGGGAAGGCTCACTCGCCCAAGGCACGGGCGCCGTCACGCTCACGAGCAGCGGCGCCGCCGGACCCTTGCCCGTCACCTGGGCTTCGCGCACCGCGCGTTCCGAGGGCAAGACCAGTCCGGAGGAGCTCGTCGCCGCGGCGCACGCGAGCTGCTACTGCATGGCGCTTTCACACATCCTCGGGGAGGCCGGCACGCCGCCCGAGAGGCTTGAGGCGAGCGCCACGGTGACGTTTGCCCAGATCGAGGGGGGCTTCAAGGTCGCGAGCTCCGCGCTCACCGTGAAGGGCGTTGTCCCGGGTCTCGACGCCGCCGGCTTCAAGAAGGCCGCTGAGGAGGCCAAGGACGGCTGCCCCATCTCCGGCGCCCTCAAGGGCAACGTCGCGCTCAGCGTCGAAGCCAGCCTGGCCTGACGCTCGCGGGCGCCGGCGCGGCGGGCGGCGCCCGTCGCTCCGGCGCCCTCTCTCTCCGCAGACGTGTATCCTTAGGGCATGCGGCAGAGCACCCGAATCAGCACACCGATCGTTCGCGCGGCCCGCGTCTGGGCCGTCGCCGCGCCGCTGGCGTCGGCGGTCGTGCTGTTGGCGCTGCTGCCGGGCGGCGCGGCGGGCGGCGCCGTCCGCGGCGCTCCTGCCCCCGTGGGCGCCGCCGCCTTCGCGCCCGCGCCCACGCCGTCGCCGACGCCCACGCCGACGCCCACCCCTCCGCCCATCGCCATCCAGCCGGACAGCGGCCTTTCGGCCCAGTTCGGCTACGCGCCGCCGTTCACGCGCAACATCCCCACCTTCGATAGCGTCGATCGGCCTTACATCCGCAGCCGCTCGGGCGACCCGGACTACACCGGGTTCGTGCAGATCCTCCGCGATGGCACCTGGAAGCGCCTCGACCTGCTGAGTGCCCTGCGCGCCGCGTACCCGAACTTCCTGGGCACCCAAGGTGCCGGCGGCGGTCCTGCCGCGCAGATCGTCCTCGACACGGCGGACCGGGCGTACACCCTCGTCACCGTGCGTCTGGAGGGCGGCGGGCTGCGCAACGTCATGTTGTGGTCCACCGACGCGTGCGTCACCTGGCGGGTCGTGGAGCTGCCCGCCGGCGACGTCGTCAGTGAGACGTGGACCGGGCACAACGTCATCGACGGGCCGCCGCTTCTGCTGGTGAGCCGCGTCGATCCCGCCCTGGTCAATCCCGACACCGGCAAGCTGCAGCGGACGCTGTACCTGACCCGGCCCTACTTCTCGGGCGACGGCATCGTGATCCCGGCTCTGACGCAGATCAGTGCCCGCGCCCTGGGCGTCAGCGACGGAGCCACCACGGCGAGCGCCGTGGCCACACACGGTGACCTCAGCTGGATCGTATGGGCCGACAGCACGCCCCGCCCCGCCCAGGGATCGCCGGTCTATGTGGTGACCTATGACCGGCGCACGCAGGCGCTCGGACGCCGCGTGCTCCTCGCGTGGACGCAGCCCGGCAACGACGGCCACGCGCAGCCGGGGATCGTCATCGACTCCAAGGGCTACTTGCACGTGATCGCCGGCGCGCACGGACGTCCCTTCCAGTACAGGCAGTCGCTCGTGCCGTACACCGCGTACGAAGGCTGGTCGCAGCTCGAGCCCGTCGGGACCACGGGCTACGCAGACCATGTCGGGGCACCCCAGGAAGGCTGCATGACCTATCTGGCCTTCGTCTGCGATCAGCAGGACAGGCTGCACGTTGCCTACCGCCAATGGCGCCGCAACACCGACACCTGGTTCAACGGCGCCTTGTTCGGCGCGCTGTCGTACCAGCGGCACGACGCGGAGACGGGCTGGACCTCGCCGCGGCCCCTCGTCATTCCGCCGTACAAGGATTACAGCATCTACGCGCAGGCGCTCAGCCTCGATCACCGCGGGCACCTGTACCTCTCCGCAAGCTGCATGGCCGGCTCCGAAGGATCCACCCGCAAGGCGGCCATGGAACGCTGGCGACAGGCGGGAAGCGAAGGCCCGCAGCCGCCGCTCTACGTGCGCCGCATGGTGCTTGTCTCGGTCGACGGCGGCGACAACTGGCGCTTCGCGGCCACAGAGGACTTCGCGCCGGGAGCACCTGACTGATGCGCCGGCTCGCGCTCTCGAGCGGCGGCGCGCTGCTCGTGGCGCTGGCGGCGCTGGCCGCGCTTGCCGCCATGAGTCTCGCCGCCGAGCCACGCTGGCAGTGGCAGAACCCTCTCCCCCAGGGCAACTCTCTGGGCGCGGTCGATGTGGTCGACTCCCTTCGCGCCGTGGCCGTCGGCGACGCCGGCACGATCCTCCTCACGGTCGATGGCGGCGCCACGTGGACAACGGTTCCCAGCGGCGTGGGCGAGACGCTGTTCTCGGTGCGCATGACGGCAACCGGCGAAGGCTATGCGGTCGGCGCCGGCGGCGTGGCGCTCACCACCCTCGACGGGGGGATCACCTGGCAGCGACAGGTCACCTATACCAGCCAGGCCATCATGGGCGTCGACACGCCGGGGCCCGGGGAGGCCGTTGCCGTAGGCGAGCACGGCCTCATCCTCCGTTCGAGCAACGGCGGGCTGACGTGGACGCGTGTCCCCAGCCACACGCCCCACAATCTCTACGCCGTGACCTTCGACGGCCGCGGTCGCGGCTGGGCGGTCGGCGACCTCGGCACGCTGCTCTTCACCGGCAACCGGGGCGCCACATGGGAGCTGCGCGGCGCCGGCGTGTTCGGCGCCCTGCACGATGTCATCATGGTCGGCAAGCGCACCGTGGTCGTGTCGGCCTCGCGGGGCAGCATCTGGCGCAGCGGCAATGAGGGCATCGCCTGGAAGCGCACGACAACCGCGACCTTCGACACCCTCTACGGCCTCGCAAGCGTGGACGGGAAGACCCTGATCGCGACGGGCGAGAGCGGCGTCACGCTGCTCAGCAGCGATGCCGGCCTCTCGTGGCTCCCGAGCCGTCCGGTCGCCGGCATCTCGCTGTTCGGCGTCGATTTCGCCGGCGCCGCGACGGGACTGGCCGTCGGCACCAACGGGTGCGTCATCCGCAGCGCCGACGGCGGCGCGACGTGGACGCGGGTCGGCAGCGGCCCGACGGGGCGCGTGCGAGGCCTCGCGCTCCGCGGCTCCACGCAAGCCTGGGCGGTCGGAGACGCCGGTCTCGTCATGACGGCGGACGACGGCGTCGCGTGGCGGCAGGTCGCGACGCCGGCCGCCACGCGCCTGGACGCAGTGTCGTTCGCGGCCGATGGTCGCGGGTGCGCCGTGGGGACCCAAGGTCTGATCATCCACACCGCAGACGGCGGCGCGACGTGGAACGAGGCCGCCTCGCCGACGCCGGAGGACCTGCTTGGTGTCGACCTCAGGCCAGACGGAACGGGCTGGGCGGTCGGCAGCGCGGGAGAGGCGCTGAGCACGTCCGATGGAGGCGGCACCTGGGAGGGCCACGACGTCGGCCTCGAGGGCAACGTGGACCTGCGCGCCGTTCAGGCCTTGGACGGCGGCCGGGTCGTGGCCGTGGGCGGCGACCCCTGGGGTCAGGGCCGCGGCGTGGTGGCCAGCACGGCCGACGCGGGGGCCACCTGGCAGATCTCGCAGGTGGACGTGTGGGGTGAGCTGCGTGACGTGGCCTTCAACTCAGCCTTCGAGGGCTGCGCGGTCGGCGGTGACTACGGACCGGACGGCGACTGGCTCACGGGCTTCGTATTGCGCACGACGGACGGCGGAGCCAGCTGGTATCAGGTGGCCGTCTTCCCCGAGGCGCTCCAGGTTCTCACGTTCGTCGACGCCGTGCACGGCTGGGCGGCCGGCGCCCACGGGGCGCTCCTGCGCACGGTCGACGGCGGGGCCAGCTGGCAACCGGTTCTGCCGGTGACGGCCACGGGCGCCTACGCGCTCGCCTCCGGCGGCCCCGATCGCCTGTGGCTCGCCGGCGGCGGCGGGACGATCCTCTTCACCGCCGAGGGTGCCTTGACGGACCCGGTCCCGGCTCAGGCGCCGCTCAGGTTGCCGCGGCCGGGCAGCCTCACGCTCGCCAAGCTCTCAGACTGAGCGCTGCCGGAAGCTCGGCCAGCGTCTCGATGCGCGGCAGCGGCGCGCCGACGGCTCGACCGGCACGGTCGAGCAGGATCGCGCCGCAGCCGCCGGCGACGGCGCCCTCCACGTCGTCCTCGACGCTGTCGCCGACCATCACCGCAGCGGCCGGCGCGACCCGCAGCAGGACGAGCAGCGCCGAGAACATGCGCGGCGCCGGCTTCACGGCGCCGGTCTGGGCGCTCGACACGGCCGCGTCCATGTACTCGTCGAGGGCGAAGTGCGCAACGACATCCTCGAGGCCGTGGCCGAGGGCGTTGGAGAGCAGCGCCATGCGCACGCCGGCGCCGCGCAGAACGTCGAGACACGGCAGCACGTCGTCGTAGAGGCCGAAGTTCTCGGGCTTCGACCAGGCATCGATGATCGCGGCGGCGGTCGCCTCGACGGCAGCTGGCTGACCGCCGCCCAGCCCCTCGATGATCGCGTGGGCGATAACGGGGAGCAGACCGTCGTCGTGGACCAGCCCCGTGCGCTCGCGGCGCTCGCGGGCCGCCACGTACGCGGCGCGCTCCGCCTGCGGCCAGCGCCCCACGTCAAGCCGCAGCCCGAAGCGCGCGCCGCTGCGCACGTACCCCGGCGCCTCGAACTGTTCGCTGGGGCGCAGCAACGTGTAGTCCAGGTCGAACATGACCAGCTCCGGGGTGGGCAGTGGGAGCGAGGGGGCGGCGGGTGTCACGCGCGGGTGCCCGGAAGCGCTCACGCCCGTGGCCTGCCGCCGGCCGGCCGCTCCCGCGTCGCGCCGGCCAGCCGTGCCGGTAGCTCGCCGGCGCGGTACGAGGAGCGCACAAACGGCGCCGCTCTGACCTGCAGGCCGAGAGCCGCGCCGCGCTGCTCGTAGGATGCAAACTCCCTCGGCTCGACGTAGCGCGCGACGGGCAGGCAGCCGGCGTCGGGCTGCAGGTACTGGCCGATGGTCACCGCGTCGACGCCGGCGGCGGCGCAATCGCCGAGGACCTTTGCGACCTCCGCCGTGCGCTCGCCGAGCCCCACCATGAGACCGCTCTTGACGAGCGGCCGGACGAGGCCGGCCCCCGTGGAGGCCGACCCACTCGCGCGTTCGGAACCACCGGCGCGCGCGGCGGAGGTCGCGTCGCGCGCCCACGCGGCAGCGCGCGTGAGCAGCCGCAGCGAGCGCTCGTACCGCGCCTGCGGCCTCACCCGAGGGTACAGGCGCGGGACGGTCTCGAGGTTGTGACCAAGCACGTCGGGGCGGGCGGCGAGAACCGCGGCGAGCGCCGCCTCGTCGCCGCCCAGGTCGGGAATCAGCACCTCGACCGTCGCTTGGGGCAGCTCCGCGCGCACGGCCTCGACGGCGGCGGCAAAATGGCCGGCGCCGCCGTCCGCAAGGTCATCACGCGTGACGCTCGTGATGACCACGTGGCGGAGGCCCAGCCGGCGGGCCGCCTCGGCGACGCGGCGGGGTTCGTCCGCGTCCACGGTGCGCAGGCCCGCCGCAGCGCGCGTCCGCGCGGCGGCGCCGACGGGCGGCGCCGCGTCCGCGTGCGCCACCGAGCAGAACCGGCAGGCGCGGGTGCAGGCGTCGCCGAGGATGAGGAACGTCGCCGTGCCGGACGCGAAGCACTCGCCCTTGTTGGGGCAGCGCGCCTCCCGGCAGACGGTGTGCAGCTCGAGCTCGTCCAGCAGGGCGCCGGTGGCGCGGTACTGCCGCGGCTCCGGCGCCCTGACCTTGAGCCAGGCGGGCTTGCGCCGGCGAGGGGTCGCGGCGCTCATGGCCTCACAGGCTGTGGACGCCGCGCCCCAGCCCACCCAGCGCCGCCTCCCCGATCGCCTCAGCGAGTGTGGGGTGGGCGTGGATGGTGCCGGCCACGTCGGCCAGTGTGAGGCCGCAGCGCACCGCCAGGGCGAGCTCGTGCACGAGTTCGGTGACGTGCGGACCGAGCAGGCTGGCGCCCAGCACCCGGCCGCCGCCCGGCTCGCAGACGACGCGCACGAAGCCGTCGGGCGCGCCCTCGATGACGGCCTTGGAGTTGCCGTTGAAGCGCACGTGCGCGACCTCGTGGGCGACGCCCGCCGCCGCGGCCGCATCCTCGGTGAGCCCACAGGAGGCGACCTCGGGAGAGCTGAAGACGCAGCTCGGCACGAGGCTTCTGTCACAGGCGAGGCGCGCGCCGGTGACGGCGTTCTCGGCGGCGATCATGCCCTGGTGGTAGGCCCAGTGCGCGAGCAGCGGGGGGCCGGCGACGTCGCCGGCCACGAACACGCCGTCGAGCGTGGTGCGGCAGGTCTCGTCGCTGACCACGAAGCCGCGCGCGTCGATCTCGACGCCGGCCTCCGCATAGCCCATGCCGTCGCTCACCGGCCTGCGGCCGACGGCGACCAGGACGCGCGCGGCTGTGACCTCGCGGCCGCCGGCGAGGCTGACGCCGACGCCGGCCTCCCCGCTCGCCGCCGCTACCACCGCGGTCTTCACGTGGACGGCGATGCCGTTCTTCTTGAAGGCCTGCTGCAGGGCGCGGCCCACGCGCGCGTCCTCGCCGGGCAGGAGCTGATCGAGCATCTCGACGACGGTGACGGCGCTGCCGAGACGGGCGAAGACGGAGGCCAGCTCGCAGCCGATTACGCCGCCACCGACGATGAGCAGGCTCTCGGGGACGTGGTCAATGACGAGCAGCTCGTCGCTGGTCATGAGGCGCGGATCGCTCCAGTCGAAGAGGCCCATGCGCACCGGCTCGGAGCCGCTGGCGAGGATCACGGCGTCGCCGGCCAGCTCGCGGCCGTCGCCCAGGCGCAGGCGGCCGGGGCCCGCAAGCATAGCCCGCCCGGCCACGACCTCGACCTTGCGCGCCTTCAGCAAATGCGCGACGCCGTCGCGGAGCTGCGCCGTGACGGCGTCCTTGCGGGCCATGAAGGCGGGGAAGTCCAGGCTGATCGGGCCGGCGCGCACGCCGAAGGCGCCCGCCTCGCGCGCCGCGTGCAGACGCTGGGCACCGGCAACCATGGCCTTGGTCGGGATGCAGCCGCGATTCAGGCAGGTACCGCCGATCTCGCGGGCCTCGACGAGCGTCACCTCGGCGCCGAGCTGAGCGGCCCGCCCGGCGGCCACGTAACCGGCGGGCCCGCCGCCGAGCACCAGGATCTTGGTCATTGCTGCCTCCTCGTCAAACCGCGAGCCGCTGAAGTGCGGCTTCGAGCTGCACCAGCACGCGTTTCCAGATCATCTCCGGCGCCAGCACGTAGCCGGCGCCGGCGAGCCCGTCGCCCTGCCAAGGCTCACCGAGCAGCGTCTCTGCGACCTGCGCAAGCTCGTCGGGCGGGCGCCGCTCGAGCACCGACCCGTGCACCAGCACCCGACCGCCGCGGCGCGCCTGGGCGACGGCGACAAGCTTCTCCCCGCGCGCCGTCAGGTCGTGGCGCAGCACGCTCGCGAAGCAGAGGGCAGAGCGCTGGTAGGCCGACTCGCGCCCGACGTCCAGCGTGACGCCAAGCGCGTCGAGGGCGCCGGCGAAGGCGCCGGCCACGACGTCGTACGGCTTGGCCACGTCGAGGCCGGCGCGCGCGCCGGCGCCCAGCGCTCCCGCAGGGAAGGCCACGGCGAACGACCACTCGAAGCCCTCGCCGTGAAGCACCGCGCGGCCGCCGGAGGGCCGCCGCACCACGTCGAACGGCAGGCCCGGCACCGGCTCGTACTTCTGGAACTTACCCAGCGACAGCGCCGGCGGCGCCCACGTGTAGCGCCGCGCGATCACGTCGTCCGCCGTCTCCAGCAGGCCGGCGTCGAGGGCCATCTGCGCGCCGCCGGCGGCGCGCAGCTCGGGCAGGACCTTGACGATGCTCACACGCTCACCTCAGCGGACGGCCGGCGCCTCAGGCGCAGCTCTCGCCGTCCTCAGGGAACCGCTGGCGCAGCACAGGGTGACGGGCGGCCTCGGCTTCGTCGAGCCGCCGCACCGGCATCGTGAGCGGCGCCTCGCGCAGAAGCTGCGGATCGCTCGCGGCCTCCGCGGCGACGGCGCGCAATGCCTCGATCAGGCGATCGAGGTCCTCGCGCGACTCCGTCTCTGTGGGCTCGATCATCAGCGCCTCGTCGACGAGCAGCGGGAAGTACGTCGTCGGGGGGTGCACGCCGTAGTCGAGCAGCCGCTTGGCCACGTCGAGGGCGCGCACGCCGTGCTCCTTGAGCGGCGCCGCCGAGGCCACGAGCTCGTGCATGCAGCGGCGCTCGAAGGGCACCTCGTAGAGATCCTTGATGCCCTCCATGACGTAGTTGGCGTTGAGGACCGCCATCTCGCTGACGCGGCGCAGGCCGTCCGGCCCGAGACCGCGAATGTACGCGGCGGCGCGCACCAGCACGGCGAAGTTGCCGTAGAAGGTGCGGACCTTGCCGATGGACTGGGGACGGTCGTCGTCGAAGAAGAAACGACCGTCCTCCGTCTTGCCGACCAGAGGCACAGGCAGGAACGGCGCCAGCGTGTCGCGCACCGCGATGGGCCCGGCGCCGGGACCGCCGCCGCCGTGGGGCGTGCTGAACGTCTTGTGGGTGTTGAAGTGCACCACGTCGAAGCCCATGTCGCCGGGCCGGCTGATGCCCAGCACGGCGTTGCTGTTGGCGCCGTCGTAGTAAAGCAGGCCGCCGGCTTCGTGCACGAGCCGCGCGATCTCTGTGATGTTCTCGTCGAAGACGCCGAGGGTGTTGGGGTTGGTGAGCATGAGACCGGCCAGATCGTCGTCGAGCAGCGGCTTGAGCGCCTCGAGGTCGACGCCGCCGCGGGCGTCGCTGATGACGGCGACGGGCTCGTACCCCGCCATGACCACACTGGCCGGGTTCGTGCCGTGGGCGGTGTCGGGGATGATGATGCGCCTGGGGTCGCGCCCCTGCGCCTGGTGGGAGGCGCGCATGATGAGCAGGCCGGTGAGCTCACCGTGGGCGCCGGCTGCCGGCTGCAGCGTGACGCGCGCGAGGCCGGCGATCTCGGCGAGCCACCGTTCGAGCTCGTACATGAGCTCGAGCGCGCCCTGGACGAGCGCCTGCGGCTGGTACGGGTGCAGGCCGGCAAAGCCCTCAAGGCGGCAGGCCACCTCGTTGACCTTGGGGTTGTACTTCATCGTGCAGGAGCCGAGCGGATAGCTGCCGCTCTCGACGCCGAAGTTGAGCGTCGAGAGGTGCGTGAAGTGGCGCAGGAGGTCGAGCTCACTGACCTCGGGGAGCCGCGGCGGGGCCGCGCGACGCAGGCCGGCCGGCACGAGCTCGTCCAGAGGAACCTCAGGCACATCGGTTGCCGGCAGGCTGTAGGCGCGCCGGCCGCAGCACGACTTCTCGTAGATGGTGCGCCGCTCCACCTCAGGCATGATCCGCCTCCGTGCTCGCAAGGTGGGCGGCCACGGCGGCCACGAAAGCGTCCATCTCGGCACGCGTGCGTTTCTCGGTGACCGCGACCAGGAGCACGCCGGAGAGGTCGCCGGCGCCGGCGAGCTGGGCGGCGAAACGCGCCGCCGGCACGCCGGCGAGGAAGCCCAGCGGCACGAGCGCCTCGACGAGCTGCGCCGCGGGCACGGGCAGGCGTACGGCGAGCTCGCGAAACACAGGGCCTGCGGTGAAGGCCGTCACGCCCGGCACGGCGAGCAGCGCCTGCCGCAGATAGGCGGTCTTGCGCGCGCAGAGCAGGCCCAGCTCGGCAAGACCCTCGCGCCCCAGCCACGACAGATGCACCAGGGCGCCCAGGGCGCTCAGGGCGTGGTTGGAGCAGATGTTGCTGGTCGCCTTCTCACGGCGGATGTGCTGCTCGCGGGTCTGCAGAGTGAGGACGAAGCCGCGCTTGCCCTCGCTGTCGACGGTCTCGCCGACGAGGCGTCCTGGGAGGCGGCGCATGAGCTTCCGGGTCACGGCCATGTAGCCGAGGCCGGGGCCGCCGAAGTTCATGGCGCCACCGAACGCCTGAGCCTCGCCGACGACGATGTCGGCGCCCAGGCGGCCAGGCGCCTCGAGGAGGCCCATCGCAAGCGGGTCGCCGACGACCACGAAGAGCGCCCCGGCCGCGTGCGCGATCTCGGCCGCCGCACCCAGGTCCTCGAAGGCCCCGAAGAAGTTGGGCTGCTGGAGGACGACGGCCGCCGTGTCCGCGTCGACGGCGGCACCGAGAGCCTCGAGGTCGGTGGCCGCGCCGGCCGCCAGGTCGACGACCTGCGGGCGCGGCCCATGGTGCGCCGTCTCGGTGGCCAGGACCTGCCGGTACTCCGGGTGAACCCCGGCGGAGACGACGACGCGCCCGCGCCGCGTCTGGTGCCCGGCAAGCAGCGACGCTTCGGCAAGGGCCGTGCCGGCGTCGTACAGGCCGGCGTTGCTCACGTCCATGCCGGTGAGCTCGCAGATCGCCGTCTGGAACTCGAAGATCGTCTGCAGCACGCCCTGGCTGCGCTCCGCCTGGTAGGGCGTGTACGCGGTCGCGAGCTCGGAGCGGGAGACGACGGCGTCCACGACGGCGGGTACGTAGTGGTCGTAGATCCCCGCGCCGAGAAAGCTGACGAGGCTCGTCGCCGGCGTGCTGGCCGCCGCCAGGCGGCGCATCTCGTTGAGCACCTCGAGCTCGCTGAGGCCGGCGGGCAACGCCAGCGGCTCCCGCCGGCGCACGGCCTCGGGGATGTCCTCGAACAAAGCCTCGATGCTCTGCGCCCCGACGGCGTCGAGCAGCGCGCGCACGTCGAGCTCGCTGTGCGGAACGTAGTCCGTGACGCTGCGCCCCACGTCAGGCCTCGTCGAGGAAGGCCTTGTACGCGTCGACATCCAGAAGCTCGCCAATCTGGCCGGGCGCCGTCATGCGGATGCGCAGGATCCAGCCCTCGCCGTAGCAGTCTTCGTTGACGCGCTGGGGCTCGTCCTCGAGCGCGTCGTTGACCTCGACGACCTCTCCGGTCAGCGGCGCGATCACGTCGCTGACGGCTTTGACCGACTCCAGCTCGCCGTACGGCTTACCGGCAATGACCTCGTCGCCCACATCCGGGAGATCGGCGTAGACGATCTCGCCGAGCGCGTCCTGCGCGAACCAGGTGATGCCAAACACGGCGTCCTCACCCTCGAGGCGCACCCAGTCATGCTCCCTGTAGTACTTCAGCTCCTGCGGGTAGGTCTCATCGGCCATGGTGCCTCCTGTCGGCGCTGCCGCGGGTCGCTGACGAACCTGCCCGCGGCGCGCACGGCAGAAACGCCCGCAGGTGCGGGAGCCGCCACTCCCGGCGCCGGCCGAAAAAAGACAGGGTGGACTTTCCACCCTGTCTGACGGTCGGCGCCCCAGCGGCGGCGCCATATCATTCGGGGGCCCGTCGGGCCGCGTTCCGTTGGCCTGAGAGTTTCGACGCTCGCGCGCCTTGCCCCTTCGGCGTCCGCCGGGACGACGGACTCTCACGCGGCTTTCTGCCGGGCTGCCTCGCATCGGCTCAGCGAGGAGACTGTAGCACCGCGCACCGACTCGCGACACCCGCCCGTATGGGGTCGGCTCAGGCTCGCGGCATGCACAGGGCGGCTTGAGCCAGCACTGAACCGCGGTCGAAACGCACCGCGGCCGCACCCGAGAGCGCGGCCGCGGCCGGCGCCGAACGCCGGCTTCCCCGCCTGCGGTGCGCTCGCCAGAGGGCGCCCCTGACGCGGGGAGTGGCTGGGCAATGGGCCCAAAGACCTCCCCTCTCCCAGCGAGACGATTGTACCGTGAGAATGCCGCGTTTGGCGAACATTCTTAAGCATCGCCGTGCGTTGACTCGTCCTCGTATAGCTTCGTAAGGAAATACGTTGTGACCAGTTGCTAGGGAAGAGTGACAACCTGAGCAAACCTGATCAGAGACGGGCATCTGCTTCAACGCGCGTGGGCACCAGCCCCCGACCGTCGGGGCATGCGTCCCACTGCCTGAGCGCGCGGCGAGCCCGCGCCGGACGCCGAAGTTGCCGAGCTTGACTACACATCGTGAAGGCGGCGCCTGGGCGAAGCCGGGCCGGCCTCAGTAAGCGGACGTCGGCCCGGGATCGCCCCCGGGGCGTGAGCGTGCCGGTGAGTGGCCGCGGCGGTCACGTCGTGGGTCGCCATCCGGGAGGCCGTCCCGTTGAGAGTCCCGGCGCTGCAGGCGCCTCGCCCGTTCGGGGTCCGCCTTGCGCGGACTCTCACGCGGCGTTCGTCCAGGCTGAGCCGCACGCGATCCCCGAACGCGGAAGCGCACGTCGCCCTCGCCGCCGCTGCACCTTCCCTGCCACAGGCAGTGGGCACCGGTGCCCAGTCGAATGTTCCATGTGCGCCGCGGTCGTTTGCCGATACATGAGTGTGTCAAGGTCGTGCGCGCGTCGACAACCGGCGTCGTGAACATGCGGAGACAGGTGGTGCGAGATGGCGGGACGAAGAGCTCGTGAAAGCGCGCGGCGGGGGCCGTCTTGCGCCATGCGGTCCGCCGGAGGCGCGTGCATGCTTGTGTTCCTCCTGCTGACGCTGCTCCTGCCCGCCGCGGCGCGCGCCACCACCTTGGAGCACATGAGCGTCGAGCAGCTCGCGCGCCACGCGACGCTCATCGTCGAAGGCACAGTCGTCTCGACGAGCGTCGAGCAGACGGCCGGCGGCGACGTGCGCACGGCCGTGCGCCTCGACGTGCGCCGGGCGCTCAAGGGCGCGCCCGGCGCCGTCGCGACCTTCTACGTGCCCGGCGGCGCGCTGCCGGACGGCACCGAGGTCACCGTCGCCGCCATGCCGGTCTTCACGCCCGGCGACGAGTGCTACGCGTTCGTCGACGTGCGCGGCTGGGTGATCGCCGGCTTCCAGGGCAAGCTCGACGTGATGGACGGCCGCGTCGCGGAGAGCGGCGAAAGGCCGGCCGCGATGAACCGCCGCATCGAAGCGGCGCTCAGGCCCGCCGGCTCGCGGCCGGACGCCTCCGGCCCGCGGCCCGCTCCGGCCGCGCGCTCGCCGCGAGCGCCGGGCGGGCCGATCATCGCCTCCGTGACCCCCAACGAGGCCTCCGCCGGCACCGACTCGACCATCGTCATCTCGGGCAGCGGCTTCGGCGCCCGGGAGGGCCTCGTCGAGTTCACCTACGGCAACGACGACGTCGCGCGCATCGTTGCCGACGACGTGCCGTCGTGGAGCGACACGCGCATCGAGTGCGCCGTCCCCACGGGCGTGATCAAGAGATACGCCGCGTCCGCCGGCTCGGGCCCGATGTGGGTCACCACCGCCGCCGGGGCGGAATCTGCTCCGTTCGACTTCTCGGTGCCGTTCAGCTACGGCGGTGAGAAGTGGACGAACCCCCGTGTCACGTACTACTTGAACACCTCCGGCGTGGACGACGCGCGGCGCGAGAGCCTGGTCGACGCCGGCACGGCCGCCTGGAACGCCGTCGGTTCAGGCTTCGCCTTCGTGGACGGTGGGCGCACCACCGCCGGCCTCGCCAAGGACGGCAAGAACGTCATCTCCTGGGCCGACGGGCTGCCGGCGGGCGTCATCGCCCAGTCGAGCAGTACCGCCAACGGCGGCATCATCTCGGAGGCCGACGTCCGCTACAGCAACGCCTACGGATGGGGAGATGGCGCTCCGGGTTCGGGCACCATGGACATCCAGTCGATCGCGACGCACGAGGTGGGCCACTGGCTCGTGCTCGACGACCTGTACGGTCCCGGCGACAAAGCGAAGGTGATGTACGGCTTCGGTGAAGCGGAGTGGGTGACGCGCGTCCTCGCCCCCGGCGACATCGCCGGCATCGAGTGGATCTACCCCCAGGGCGGCGGAGGCGACGACGTGGTGGGGCCTGTGTGCGCCGCCAAGAACGCGACGGTCAAGCGCGGCAAGACGGTCAAGATCTACTTCAGCGTGTACGACGAGCAGAGCGCTCAGGTGAGCTCGCAGGTCGACATCACCACGAGTGCCGGGGTCGTCGTGAAGAGCTGGTCCTGGGACTACGGGGAGAACCTGGACGTCTGGTGGACCGTGAAGTACACCTGTCGCCTGCCCAAGGGCGCGTACCAGATCGTCGTCAGCGGAGAGGATCTTGCCGGTAACAGCGCCAGCGAGGTCGGCAGAGCGACCCTCACGGTGAAGTAGGCGCGGCGGGGACGCCGCCCGAGGCCCGCTGCTGCTGGACCTCGGCGATCGCGGACGTGTGCCCGTGCGTTGCCAGCGGGTCCGCGCCGGCGCCGTGGGCGTGCGCGTGCCGGTGCGCCGTGGAGGCGTGCCGGTGGGTGTGCTCGTGAATGAGGTTCACCGCGAGGAGCAGCTCGCGCTGGGTCAGGACCTCCTCCGGCGTGCCGTCGGCGACCAGCGTGTGCTCCTCGGAGAGCACGACGATGCGGTCGGCGGCCTCCGCCGCAGCGGAGAGATCGTGCGTGGCCATCACCACCGTGCGGCCCTCGCGGCGCCAGTCCGCGAGCAGGTCGAGCAGCCACACCTGGCTGCGCGGATCCAGGGCGCTGGTCGGCTCGTCGAGCAGCAGCACGCGCGGCCGCATGGTGATGATCGAGGCGATGGCCACGCGCTTCTTTTCGCCTCCGGAGAGCGTGTAGGGAGGCCGGTCGAGGAGCTTCTCGATGTGCAGCTCCTCCGCGGCCTCCCTCACCCGGCGACGCACCTCGTCCTCGGACAGGCCGAGCTGGATAGGGCCGAAGGCCAACTCGTCGAAGGCGTCGGAACAGAAGAGCTGCACGTCGGCCTCCTGGAACACGTAGCCGACGCGGGCGCGGAAGTCGCGGCGATAGGCCGGTTCCTCGAGCGCGTCCTCGGTGAGCGGGAGGCCGAAGGCGCGGATCTCACCGGCTGAAGGGAAGACGAGGCCGTCCAGCATCTTGAGCAAGGTGGACTTGCCGGTGCCGTTGGCGCCGACCACGGCCACGTGCTCGCCGGACCGGATGGTGAGGTCGATGCCGGTCAGCGAAGCGCCGCCGGCACGGTACTCGTGGCGGACGGCGGTGAGCTCGAAGTCGGGCGCAGCGGGCGCGGCCGGCGTCTGTGGCGCCGCGCCCATCACGGCCCTGCCAGCCTGTCGGCAAACAGCACGAGCGCGCACAGCGCCATGCCGGCCAGCGTCCACACCCAGTCGGCGCCGCCCATGCGCGGCCGCACCAGCGAGGGCATGGCGCCCGTGAATCCGCGCGAGAGCATGGCGTCGTGCACGTCCTCCGCCGTCTTCATCGACTTGCGCGCCACGAACGCCATGCGCTCGGTGACCCAGTCGCGGTCGGCGCCGGCGGAGACGCGCGCCAGGGTCCGGCTCTCGCGCGCCAAATGGATCTGCTCCACCACGGTCAGCAGGGCCAGGATCTGCTTCTGGGTCATGGCCAGCGTCGCCACCACCACGTCCGGCATGCGCAGAGCCGTCAGGGCGCGGAGCAGGTCGGGCCAGCGCATCGTCCAGACGACCAGCAGGGCGAACCCCGCCGCAGCCACGACCCGGGTGACCAGCGTGGCGACTCCCAGCAGGCCCGGCTCCGTGAACGTCAGGGGGCCGAGGCGAAGCGCCGCCGGCCCCGGCGTGAACCAGGCCAGCGCCGAAGGCAGCGCGATGACCAGCGCGAAGAGCCCGGCAGAGAGCCAGACCTTGCGCTCGAACGAGGCCACGGCGACCCGCGATGCCACGGCCAGCGCAAGTGTCACGGCGATCAGGGCAAGCAGGACCCAGATGGAGTGGACCAGGGTCGCGGTCACGGCGAAGAGCATGAGCGTCAGCAGCCTGACGCGCGGGTCCAGACGCTGGAGCAGGCCGCGCCGGGCGGCGACGTCCTCGTTGCGCAGCACGTCGGCCATGGCGCCGGCGACGGCGTCCGCCGTCTTGCGCGCCAGCGAGCGACCGCCGCGCCTGGCCGGGCGCGCCGCGGCCGCGAGGTCCGCGCGGCGGGAGCGGGGAGCCCTGGGCTCCCCGGCGACCGCCGCGCGCCCGCCCGGCGGCCGCGCCAGCAGCGCGCCGATAGCCAGGGCGATGCCCACGACGAGCACAGTGCCGACGATGGCCGCGACCAGGTAGCCGAGCAGCGTGTTGTTCACGCCGGGCGTGAGGTAGCCCGGCATCGCCGCCTTCCACACGCCGCCGAGGCGAGCGAAGTCCGCCGGCACGTAGCCGATCGCCTCCTTGATCTGCGGTACGCTCCACTCGCCCCAGGCAGTGCCGGGGGCCAGCGCGCCGATGGGCGTCAGCAGGATGAGCACGGCGAGGGCGGCCCACAGCCAGCGCAGCGGCCGCGCGGCCGGCTTCATCTCGAGCAGAGCTGGCTCGGAGCGCGCGAGAGCGGCGACCACCCCCATCGTCACCGCTGCCTCAATCCAGCCGAAGAAGAGGATGTGTTCGAGCGCCATCGCCGGGACGGCCACCCCAAGCCCGTATGGCGCGTAGAGCGCCTGGCCGCTCGCCGTGTGATTCAGGTACGGCTGCAGGCCGAGCTCTACGCCCGCGACGATGGCGGCGGCCACGAGGCCGACGTACGCCGCCGCGCCGGCGGCGACGATGCGGCGGCGCCCCGAAGGCGCGTCCCCGGCCAGTAGCCGGTGCAGGTAGTAGCCGACGAACGGCGCCACCACGGCCATGTTGAAGCAGTTGGCGCCGAGCGCAGTGATGCCGCCGTCGCCGAAGAGGCCGGCCTGGATGACAAGCGCGATCGACACCGCGATCACGGCCGCCCACGGCCCCAAAATGATGGCAATGAGCACGGCGCCTACGGCGTGGCCGGTGGAGCCGCCGATCACCGGCACGTTGAACATCATGAGCACGAAAGAGAAGGCCGACCCGAGGGCCAAAAGCGGGACCTGCCGCGCCCGCAGCGTGCGCTTGACCTTGCGCGCGGCGATGACCCAGATGGGGACCATCAAGAGGTCGAGGACCGCGTAGGTCTGCGGTCCCAGGTAACCGTCGGGGATGTGCATGCGTATCGCCGGTCCGCTAGGCGGACGGCCCGTCGGGCGCCGGCGCATCGGCCGCGACGCCGGCGACAGCCTGGCAGTCGCGGCAGACACCGAGGGCGGTCACCTGGATCTGACTCACGGCGAACGCCCGGCGCACGCCCAGTTCCTCGTGAACGGGGGCGAGCAGCTCATCGCCGAAATGGCCCACGGCGCCGCACTGGGTGCAGACGAAATGGTGGTGGGTGGGCTCCGGCGAGACCTCGTAGTAGCAGGCGCTGCCCTCGAGGTGCGTCTCCACCACGAGGTCGAGGCTGACCAGCAGGTCGAGCGTGCGGTAGATCGTGGAGACGTTCACGTCCGGCAGGGTGCGGCGTACCTCGGCCGCCACCTCTTCTGCCGTCATGTGGCGGCCGGCGTCGCGCATCACCTCCCAGATGAGATTGCGCTGCGGAGTGAGCCGGTAGCCTTGTTCGCGGAGTGTAGCGCGGGCGTGATGCATGGCCGCCACCATAACGCACCTGCAAGTAGCTCGCAACAAGGGCTCGCCGGCGACGTGACCGGAGGCTCGACGACCAAGTGACGCCGGGTGGGCGGGCTAGACCGAGGTGATGACGACGCCGGCGTCGGCGAGCCGGCGCAGCTCGGGCGCGGGAGCCGCGGCGTCGGTGATCAGCTCGTCGATGGAAGCGACGTCGCAGATCCGCGAGAAGGCCAGGCGTCCGACCTTGGAGCCGTCGGCGACGACGATCACGCGACGGGCGCGGCTGATGAGCACGCGGTTGGTGTGCGCTTCGATGTCGTGGTGGGTCGTGAGGCCGCCGGCCCTCGTGATGCCGTCCACGCCGACGATCGCAAGGTCGAGGTTGATGCCTTCTAGCGTGGTCTCCGCGAGCGGTCCGACGAGCTCATAGGACTCGCTGCGTGCCGCGCCGCCGGTGACGATCAGCTTGATGTCGGGGCGCACGGCGAGCTCGGCGGCGATGTTGAGGGCGTTGGTGACGACGGTGAGCCCCTGGCGGTCGGCAAGCCGGCGCGCGACCTCCGTCGTGGTGGTGCCGCCGGTGAGCCCGACCGAGGCGACGTCGTCACCCACACGGGCGGCGGCCGCGGCGGCGATGCGCCGCTTCTCCTCGCGATGCCGCCCGCTGCGGTAGCGCAGCGGCAGCTCGTAGGCCGTGCTGTTGGCCACGGCTCCTCCGTGGGTGCGTGACAGCAGGTGCTGTTTCTCGAGGAGTTGCAAGTCGCGGCGGATCGAGGCAGTGGACACGCCCAGCTTGGCGGCGATCTGGGCGACGCCCACTGAGCCGCCGCCGGCGAGTTCCTCGAGGATGAGTCCCATGCGTTCTTCCTGGCGCATGCATGCAGCGTATCACAGAGCGTGACCGCTTCTGCACGAAACAGCGGCCTATCGGACAGGAAGTTGCACGCGATGACGATGCACCACGACGCGACGGCAAGTTGCTGTTGATTTCTGCGCGTTTTATCCATAGTCTCTGCACAAATGAGCAGAACTAGCGCAGAGATAGAGACGCAGCCGGACTGCTGGCGCAGAGCCGCGAGACTGGCCGCAGAGGCGGCCACGGTCGCGGCCCTGCCGGCCGACGGCGTCGAGGTGGCCGTCGTCGGCTGCGGCACGTCCCTGTTCATGGCGCAGTCCTACGCCGCCCTGAGAGAGAGCGCCGGGCGCGGCCGCACCGACGCGTTCCCCGCCTCGGAGTACCCGCACGAGCGCGCCTACCCCTACGTCCTCGCGCTCTGCCGTTCGGGCACGACCAGCGAGGTGGTCGCGCTGCTCGAACGGTTGCCCGCCGCGTCCGACTCGCTGGTGCTCGCGGGCGTGGCCGGTACGCCCGCCACGGCGGCCGCGCGTCATGCCCTGGTGCTCGACTTCGCCGACGAGGAGTCGGTCGTGCAGACGCGCTTCGCCACCACAGCCCTCACCTTTCTGCGAGCCACACTCGGCGCGGATGTTACGCGCGCGGCGGCCGACGCCGAGCGCGCCCTGACCGCGCCGCTGCCTCTCGAGCCGGCGCACACCGAACAGGTGTCGTTCCTCGGCACGGGCTGGACGTATGGCTTGGCCAACGAGGCCGCGCTCAAGCTGCGCGAGGCGGCCCAGTTCTGGGCCGAGTCCTATTTCGCCATGGAGTACCGGCACGGGCCGGTCAGCATCGCCGCGCCCGGCCGCGCGGTGTGGCCTTTCGGGCCGCTACCGCCCGGTCTCGCCGAACAGATCGTCGCGACCGGCGCAACGCTGGTCCGCACCGGTGACCTCGACCCCCTCGCGGCCCTCGTGCTGGCGCAACGGTTCGCCGTGGCGGCCGCCGCCGCCCGCGGCCTCGACCCAGACCAGCCGAGGGCGCTCACGCGCTCGGTCATCCTGCCCGTCACGGAGGTGACGCCATGAGGCGCATCCACATTCTGCAAGTCGCGGCGCTGGTGGTGGCGGGCATGGCGCTCGCCGTGGCTGTGACCGGCTGCGGTTCGTCCTCAAGCAGCACAGGCGCCAGCGCTTCGCCGGGCGGGAGCGGGACGGTCACGCTGTGGCACGGCGACGTCGACGTCGAGCGCGCCGCCCTTGAGGCCATGGCCGCGCAGTACAACGGCACCGGCCCGGCCTGGAAGGTCGAGACGGTGTTCTCGGGCAACAGTGACTACGCGTTGCAGAAGCTGCTCACGGCAATGGCCGGCGGCAAGGCCCCCGACATGATGTACCAATACGGGTCGTCGCTCCCCAACCTGGCGCGCTCCTCCAGGATCGTGACCATCGGCGACCTGATCGCGAAGACGCCGAGCTACGACTGGAACGACTTCTACCCGGCGGCACGGCTCGCGTGCACCGTCAACGGCAAGATCAAGGCGGTCCCGTCCCTCATCGACAACCTGTGCCTCGTCTACAACAAGGCGCTCTTCGATCAGGCCGGCGTGAGCTACCCGACCGCCGCCTGGACCTGGGACGACTTTCGCAACGCCGCCAAGGCGCTCACGGATCCCGCCACCCAGCAGTACGGCTGGGCCTACGTGGCCGACGGCAGCGAGGACAGCGTCTGGCGCTACCTCGCCTGCCTGTGGCAGGCCGGCGGCGACCTGCTGAACGCCGACGACACCAAGGCGGCGTTCGACTCCCCCGCCGGCCTCAAGTCCATGACCCTGCTCCACGACATGGCCGTGGTCGACAAGTCGGTCTATCTCGACACCGGTAACGGCAACTATTTGAACCTGTTCAACAACGGCAGGATCGCGATGCTCTGGACGGGCCCCTGGGACATGGCGACGATCAACCCGAACGTCCACTACGGGGTGCAGATCCTCCCGGCCGACGTGGTACACGCCAGCATCGCGGGGCCGGACTCCTGGGTCATGGTGGACAACGGCGCCGACCGCGTGCAGGGGGCCTGGGACTTCTTGCAGTGGTTCACCTCCGCGAAGGGGCATCTGGAGTACGCGCTCAAGACCGGTAACCTGCCGATCCGCGAGTCGGAGACCAAGCTGCCGGGCTACAAGCAGTACCTCATCAAGTACCCCTACGCCAAGGTCTTCGTGGACAACCTGAACAACGTGACCAAAGCGCGGCCCAACATCCCGCAGTACCCCAGGATCTCCATCGCCCTCGGCCAGGCCGTACAGGGAGTCCTGCTCGGCAAGCTCCAGCCGCAGAACGCGCTGGACCAGGCGAGTCAGCAGGTGGACGTGATCCTGTCGGCGCCGGGGCAGTGAGGGTGTCGGCGCCACGCGGATCGAGGGCCGGCGCGTGAGCACGAGTGACGCGGCCGCGACTGCGCCGCGCACCCTGCGGGCCGGCCGCTGGGACCGCCTGCTCGGCAGCGAGAGCACCACCGGCTGGCTCTTCGTGTCGCCGGCGGTCCTTGTGATCGGCCTTTTCGGGGTCGCCCCCATCGTGTGGTCGATCGTCCTGTCGTTCCAGAGCAACGACCTCGTGACGCCCGCCACCTGGGTGGGCATGGCCAACTACAAGGCGCTGCTCAAGGACCCGATGTTCGCCGCGTCGGTGCGCCGCACGATCGTCTACACGCTGCTCTTCGTACCCATCGTCACCGTGGCGGCGCTGGCCGTCGCCGTGGCGCTCAACCGGCGGCTCCGCGGCATGCGCTTCTATCGCACCGCCGTGTTCGCGCCGGTCGTGACCTCGACGGTGGCCACGGCGATCATGTTCAACTGGCTGCTCGACCCCGACTTCGGCATCGTCAACGCTCTTCTGGTGAAGCTCGGCCTGCCCGCCCAGGGGTTCTTCCAGTCGCCGTCGCAGG
This sequence comes from uncultured Thermoleophilia bacterium, assembly GCA_903862845.1. Taxonomy (GTDB): domain Bacteria; phylum Actinomycetota; class Thermoleophilia; order UBA2241; family UBA2241; genus CAIXSE01. Next base: position 12,115 of record CAIOZS010000140.1, on the reverse strand, counting down.
CGCTCTATTGCATCGTCGTGATGACGGTGTGGGGCTGGCTCGGCTTCGCCGTGATCATCTATCTGGCCGCCCTGCAGGGCGTGCCGCTGGAGCTCATGGAGGCGGCGGCCATCGACGGCGCCACGCGCTGGCGCGCCTTTCGCCGCGTCCAGCTTCCGCTGCTGGGCCCGGCCACGCTGTTCCTCGTCATCTGGCTGAGCATCAACGCCCTGCAGCTCTTCGACGAGATCTACGTCACCACGCGCGGCGGACCGCTCAGCGCGACTACCGTTGTCGTCTACTACCTCTACCAGCAGGCATTCCAGCTGTTCGAGGCCGGCTACGCGACGGCGATCGCCTACGTGCTTTTTCTCGGCATCCTGCTGCTCACCGTGGTGCAACTGCTCATCGGCCGTAAGTTCGTCTACTACCGCTCGTGAGGTCCGGACGATGAAGCCGGGACGCGCACGATGAGCTACGTCGCCGTGGAACGAGCGGATACCCTCGGCGCCGCCGGCGTGAGCGGCACGGCGCCCCTGCAAGGACCGGAGACCCGCCGCCGACGTCCCAGCGGCTGGCATCTGCTGCTCGTCCCGGTCGCGCTGCTGATGATCTTCCCGTTCGTGTGGCTCATCATCACCAGCGCTTCGACGCTGGCCGAGACGCGCGTGTTCCCGCCCACCCTGCCCGCCGGCTTTCCCGTGACGTGGATCCAGAACCTGGTGCACAACTACCGTGAGGCCTGGACCCAGGCGCCCTTCGGCCGCTGGGTCCTCAACACGACCATCGTCACGTTCACGGTGGTGATCGGCAATCTGGCCTTCTGCAGTCTTGCCGGGTACGCCCTGGCACGGCTCCGGTTCTTCGGCCGCACCGCGCTGTTCCTCGTCATCCTCGCCACGCTGATGGTCCCGTTCCAGGTCGTGATGATCCCGGTCCTTCTCATCTGCAAATACCTCGGCATGGTGGACACCCTGGCAGCGCTCGTCGTCCCCAACCTGGTCACGCCCTTCGGCATCTTCCTGCTGCGGCAGTTCTTCAAGACGCTGCCGGTGGAGATCGAGGAGGCGGCCCGCATCGACGGCGCCACGCGCCTGGGCACGCTGGTCAAGGTGCTCCTGCCGTCGATGGCCGCGCCACTGGCCACGGTGGGCATCATGACCATGCTCTGGAGCTGGAACGACTTCCTCTGGCCGCTGATCGCCATCACCTCGCAGGACAACATGACGCTGCAGCTCGGCCTCTCCAGCTTCGTCGGCTCGCACGTCACGAACTGGCCGGTCCTCATGGCCGGCACGGTGATGACGCAGATCCCGATGCTGCTCATCTTCCTCGTCGCACAGCGCTGGTTTGTTCAGTCCTTCGCGTCGTCCGGAGTGAAAGGGTAGGGTGCCGCGGTGGCCCAGGTGATCCTCGACAAGGTACGCAAGGAGTTCCCCGGCAAGCCGCCGATGGTGGCGCTGGAAGGCCTCGACCTCACGATCGCCGACGGCGAGCTGCTCATCCTCGTTGGTCCGTCCGGCTGCGGCAAGACCACCGCGCTGCGCTGCGTCGCCGGCCTGGAGCAGCCCACCTCGGGGCGCGTCGTGATCGGCGATCGCGAGGTCCAGGACCTGCCCTCGCGCAAACGCGACGTGGCCATGGTCTTCCAGAACTACGCCCTGTACCCCCACCTCACGGTGTACGGCAACCTGGCCTTCGGGCTCAAGGAGCACCACGTGCCGAAGCCCGACATCGACCGCCGCGTGCGCGAGATGGCCAAGATGCTGGGCATCGACCGGCTGCTGGACCGCCGTCCCGCGCAGCTCAGCGGCGGTCAGAGCCAGCGCGTGGCCATGGGCCGCGCGCTCGTCCGCGAGCCGCAGGTCTTTCTGCTGGACGAGCCGCTCAGCAACCTCGACGCCAAACTGCGCGGGCAGATGCGCAGCGAGATCCTGCAGATGCAGCGGCGGGTCGGCGTCACAAGCCTGTATGTCACGCACGATCAGGCGGAGGCGATGACGCTGGGCGACCGCATCGCCGTGATAAACGGCGGCGTGCTGCAGCAGCTGGGCACGCCCGAAGAGGTCTTCCGGCGGCCACGCAACGCCTTCGTGGCGGCCTTCATGGGGACGCCGTCCATGAACCTGCTGCGCGGGACGGCCGAGGACGGCACCGTGAGCGCCGGGGACCTGCGCGTCACCGCAGCGTGGGTAGCGAACGGCCCCGTGATCGTCGGCTTTCGGCCTGAGTCACTGGCCCCGGCGGAGGAGGCGCCGGGGGTGCCGCGCCTTGAGATGGTCGTCGACGTGGTCGAGGAGCTCGGTAACGAGACCCTGGTGTACGGCGATGTGGCCGGCGAGATCGCCACGGTCACCATCGACGCGACCCTGCCCGCGCCTCTCGAAGGATCGAGAGCACGCGTGGCGGCGCGCCTCAAGGGGTTCAGCGAGGTGCGGCGCGGCGACCGGCTCCAGCTGGCCGTGCGTGACGAATCGATGCACCTGTTCGACGCGGCCACCGGCGAGGCTCTGGCCGCTCGGGCGCGGTCCTGAGCCGGCTTCAGCCCACGCCGCAGGCGGCGTCGTAGCCGGCCAGCACGCGTCCGATATTGTCGCGGACGAGCGCCGCCGGCTCGGCCCTCAGCTCGCCGGCGCGCACGGCGTCGTACTGCTCCGGCAGATACTGGCTGATGAGAGTCGCGGGGATCAGCGCCCCGGCGGGCCGCTCCGACAGATTCGTCAGCAGACGCTGGACGGCGGCGCGCACCGAAGGGCGCGGCCAGTAGTAGCGGCAGCGGTCGCTGTAGCTGAAAGCGCGCTTGAGCCGCAGGGCCTCCGCGTCGCCGGAGTAGTAGGCGGCCCAGTGGCCGGGCTGCGCGACCATCTCGCGCTCTAGAGTGAGGCGCACCGCAGACAGCTCCACCCCGCGGCGCCCGCCGAGCCAATCGCGCTCGATGCTCTCGAGCGCGAACAGGGCTTCCCGGAAGGCGAACGTGAGCCACGGGCCCACCTTGAGGATGGCGAACCCGTCGTCCACGAGGCGCGCGAGAGCCGCCGGCGTCTGGTAGTCGGTGGAGTGCGCCTCGTACACGAGCGGCCATTCGCGGCGCAGATACCCGCTGAGCCTCTCCGCCGCCGCGTGGTCGTAGTCCGCCACCGTCTCGTCGCCGAACTCGACGCCCGGCTGGACGACCACGGCCACGACGCGCTCCCAGGCATCATCGAGACCCGCCCCGGCGAAGCCGTCGCGGGCCACCGTGAGCGTGCGCTCCACGGCCGCCACCGAGGTCACGCGAGGCCCGGCTGCGCCGGCCACTTCGCCGCCGGGCGCCGGCACCTCCGTGCCGATCACGTACATGGGCGGCGGCGCGGCAGCCGTGAGCTCGTCCCGCGCCGCCTCGGCGGCCCGACACAGATCGACCGCCCGCTCCGTAGCCGTCACATCGTCGAGAAGCCCTCCGGGATCGTCGGCGCACGCCATGCTCGCGTCGAGGTGCAGCTTGCCGTAGCCGGCGAGCACGCAGGCGCGCACCAGCTCCTGGGCGGCAGCCATGGCTTCCGCCGCCGGCCGTGCGCGCCACGGATACGGGCCGAGGTGGTCGCCGCCGAGGACCAGGCCGGCCGGCGGCAGGCCGGCGGCTGCGGCCACCTTCGCGACGACGTCGCGAAAGGCCGCCGGTGTCAGGCCAGTGTAGCCGCCGCCCTGGTTCACCTGGCTCGCGGTGGATTCGATGCAGAGCAGGCCGCCACGCCGCGCAGCGCGCGCCGCAGCGGCCTCGAGCACCAACGGCTCCGCCGCACAGATCGAGGTGACGCCGGCGCGTTCGCCGCGCCTGTTGGCGGCGAGGAGGTCGTGAAAGCGTGACGCTCCGCCGAGCGTAGCGCTCATGGCGCGCAGTCGGGTTCGGCCTCGGAGCCGGGCCGAGGCAACAGCCCCGCGACGAGGGCCAGAGCCTCCTCGAGCGTCGGCTGGGCGTCGACGCCGCCCGCGCCCTGCGCCGAGAGCGAGCCACAGGCGACGCCCAGCGCAAGACTGCGGCTCACGTCCCAGCCCAGGAGCCGGCCGCGAAGATACCCGGCGTCGAACGTATCCCCCGCGCCGACGCTGTCCACCACCGTCACCGCCGGGGCGGAGACGCGCACCAGCCGGCAACCGTCGTGCGCCAGGGCGCCGGCGGCGCCGAGCTTGATCACCGGCAGAGGGCCGCGCGCACTCAGCACGGTGGCGGCCACAGCCGGATCCGAGGCGCCGCTCACGGCGGCCGCTTCGGCGGCGTTGACGAACAGCACGTCGACGGCGGGCAGCACGTCGGCCAGCCCGCCGTCCCACCGCTCTGACGGATCCCAGTTAAGATCGAGCGACGTGGCGGCGCCGGCGGAGCGCGCGGCCTCGAAGAGGCCGCGCAGACCCGGCGCCAGACCCGGCTGCAAGAAGAAGGAGCTCGCGTGCACGTGTCGCGCCGCGCCCAGGAGCGCGGGGTCGATCATCCCGGCCTCCAGAACGGCGATGCAGCCGGGGCAGGTGACGATGGCGCGGTCGTCCCCGCGCGCGAGCGCCACTGTGAGCCCGGTCGCCAGATCCTCGCGGATCGCGACGGCCCCGACATCGACCCCGCGCCGCGCCACTTCGTCGATCATGAAGCGGCCGCCGGCGTCGTCGCCGACCACCCCGGCGAGTGCGGTCCGCAGCCCGAGCCGCGCCGCCGCGCAGGCCATGATGCCGGCCGAGCCGCCGACGGTCAAAGCGCCGCCCTCCACGAGCTGCTCGGCCTGTCCGTAGGCGAGCGCGGCCGGGGCGCCGTGGAGGACGACGTCCGGGTTGACGTCCCCGATCACCAGCAGGTCGAAGGCGGGGCTCATCGTGCCGGGCCCGCCGCAGCACCCGATCCTGTGGAGCGCGACGCCTTCACCGCAATCCGTCCGGCATCAGCTCGCGCTCGGCCGCCAGCATCTCGTCCACCAGGTCCTCCATCTGCGCCAGCGAGAGCACCGCGGCGGCGTTGGGGTCCAGCGTGACAGCCTGAAGCACGCGCCGGCGGTCGCCTTCGAGCGCCGCGCGCACGGTGAGCTCGACCACGTTGAGGAACGTGCGGTCGAGCGCCGCGCACTGGGCCGGGAGGTCGCCCACGTGCGTGGGCTGCAGCCCGGCCCGATCGACCAGGCACGGTACTTCCACGCAGGCATCCTCCGGAAGGTTGGTGATGAGGCCGGTGTTGCGCACGTTGCCGTACACGGTACGCGGCACCCCGGTGACCATGGAGTGGATGATGAGCGCTGCGTACTCGCCGCTGAGCTCGATCTCGAAGGGCTCGCCGGCGGCCAGCATGCGCTTCTCCCCGGCGTACAGCTCGAGGTTCTCCTCACTGCGCCGCACGTATTCATCCACGGGGATGCGCAGGCGCTCGATCTCACCGTCGTCGCGCATGAACCACGGCACGTACTCGGCGAAGTGCTCGCTCGACTCGGTGGGGAAGTAGCCGAAGCGCTTGTAGACCTCCACGCGGACGTGACGGCCGAGCCCTTCAGGGTCCGCCGCGATCGCCGCGTCGAGCGCCGGGTAGAGGCTCCGACCGTCGTGCTCCACGCGCAGCACCCAGCTCATGTGGTTCACGCCGGCGCCGTGGAAGGTGATCTCTTCCGGCGACACGCCGACGTACTCCGCCACCTGCCGGCTCGTGTTCTGGATGGAATGACACAGCCCGACGATGTTCTGATGCCGCGAGCCCGCGTACCAGGCCCAGCAGTTCATCGCCATCGGATTGGTGTAGTTGAGCATCCAGGCGCCGGGGCACAGCTCGGTCATGTCGCCGGCGATGCCGAGCATCACCGGGATGGTGCGCAGGGCGCGGAACACGGCGCCCACGCCCGACGTATCGGCGATCGTCTGCCGCAGGCCGTACTTCTTCGGGATCTCGAAATCGAGGAGCGTCGCGGCGTGGCCGCCGACCTGGATCACGTTGACGGCGAAGTCGGCGCCGTCGAGGGCGCGACGCCGGTCCGTGGTCGTGCTGATCCGGCCCCCGGCGCCGAGCGTGTCGCTGGTCCAGCGCGCCATGGCCTCGGCGGTGGCCAGGCGCTCCCCGTCGATGTCGTGCAACACGATCTCGGCGTCCGCCAGCTCGGGGAACGAGAATATGTCGCCGAGCAGGTTGCGCGTGAACTCCACGCTCCCGGCGCCGATGAACGCGATCCTGGTCATGCCTGTCGCCGTCCTTTCGCTGCGAATGCCGCGGCTCACCCGGGGGCGTGGCCGGGGTTCACGACCATCCTGTCGAGATCGCGCACCGTGGCGTAGGGCACGAAGCCGTTCGCCTGCGCCTTACGGTAGAAGCGCTCGATGTGGGCAGGACGCCGGCAGTAGTCGGTGCAGAGCACCAGCTTGCCGGCGCGCCGGAAGCGCTCGAGCGCCCGTACGTTCTGGGCTGTCCACGGTGTTACCCTGTCGCCGTTGTACCAGGTGTCCTCCTGACCGATGCCGGTGACCACGTCCATGTACTCCGGATGTCTGCCCAACTCCGCGCCGTTCTGCGGGAAGACGGCGAAGTCGGGCTTGCCTTTGACCACGCGGGCGTAGTTCACCAGACGGTCGACGAAATCGACCATGTCCTGCGCCGCCGTCTTGCGCACCGGCCTGCCTTCGCCGCCGGGACCCCAGTACTCGTAGGCGTCGATGATGTCGAGGTACACGCCGTCGTAACCGTCGGCGATGATCTTGTCCAGGTAGCTGTCCGGCGTGCCGTAGATGAGGCGCTGCCAGCGCGGGTCCCAGAAGCGCACCTTGTAGTTGTCCGGCCAGTCGGGGTTGGACAGCCCCAGCCAGGACGGCGCGCCTTTGTCCGGCATGCCGTCGCCGTTTGCGTCCCAAGCCTTCTGCCAGTACCAGCGATAGGTCTCGGCCTCGCCGATGCTCATGTAGGCGAGGACGCGCTTGGGACCGCCCGGGCTGTGCTGCAGAGCAGCGATCTGCCCGGGCGTGAAGCGTGTCGCCTCGCGCCCGTTCTCGGCGTAGTCCGTGATGACCGTGTCGAACCGGCTGTTACCCACCGCGACAAGGTCCAGATGCTGGAGCTGATACAGGAAGTCGTCGACCGCGGACCACGCGGGCTGCACCGACACCTTGTCGCTGATCGTGATCGTGCCGGTCTCGCCGGTGAGCCGGACGCCGCGCACGTCCATGGTCAGGAACCCGTCGGCGTAGCTCCAGTCCCGGATCTCAAGCCCGGGGTGGTCACTCTCGACCGACGCCGGCGCGAAGGGGAGCTTAACCCTGACCGTCTGCCGACCGTACATCTGCAGCTTCAGCGAGGCCTCGTGAGGCCCGGCGGCGAAGGCAAACACGTTGTACGTGGCGCCGTTCAGGTCGACGTAGCTCGGCATCGTCTGGTCACCGAACGTCACCTTCATCTGGTAGACGGCCGGGTCGAGGCGCCCCTGCGGGTTGCCGTTCTGGCCGAGCACGAGGTAGGCGTAGCCGAACGTGTCCTTCCAGTAGCCGAGCACGGCGGCGCCGTTGGTAAGGCCGACCGCCGAGATCTCCCTGTCGCCCACCCACGTCTTCAGCACCATGCTGCCCAGCAGGTCGTACCGGTAGGCGGCAGGGTCGACCTTGCTCACGTCGATCGTGTAGGTGCCAGCGGACTCCGTGATCGTGCCGAACTTGTGGTACAGGTACTGCCACGAGCACTGCGCCGAACTCTTGGGCAGAAAGCGGTTCTGGCTGTCATTGATGCCGAGGAGATAGTCGACCCATTTCTGCTTCGCGCCCCACAGGTTGGGGAAGTGCGCCTCGACCCAGCCGTACTTGTCCGACGGGTAGTACGGCGCGTCGAAGTCGTTCCAGTAGCCCTCCCAGGGCGTCGAGCCGACCCAATCCCAGTTGGTGCCGTAGGCGCGGTTGATGAAGAGCACGCCGTGGTCGATCAGGTAGCCGGCGCGCACGTTCGTCGAGACGTTGAGGCCGCCGTTGACGTACTTGACGCCGTACTTGTGCAGCAGCGCGCCCGTGGTGTGCGGATTGGTCTTGCTGTAGTAGTAGGCGTGCGCCGGCGGGACTTCGGCGACCGGCATGTCGAGCTGCCGAGGCGTGAAGTACTGGCGCAGCAGCTCGCGGTAGCACTGGGCCTTGAGGTTCATGTCGGCCCAGCCCCAAGTGGTGGCGCGCCCCGGCTTGCTCTCGTCGATGTGGGCGTACTCGGCGCGCTGCCCGATGCCGTTGCTGAAGTGCTCGTGCGAGACGCCGTGCATGCCGAGTTCCATGAACGCGGCGTTGCCTTTGACGAGGCCCATGATCCCGCGCTGGTCCGGCGTGATGCGGTTGCGCCAGCGCGTGCCGTCGCCGGTCATGTCGTACTGCGCGACGGGGGTGCTATACGGGGCCTTGGCGGCGGCGTCATGCTTGTCGAGGTCCTGCATGATCCACACGGTCGTCAGACGCGTGCCGGCGGCCTTGCCGATGTCGACCACGGTCTGGTAGTCGGCCAGGGAGGCCTTCTCTTTCAGCAGCACCTGGTAGTCGCGCACGCTCTCGCGACGGTTGTCCCAGTCGCGCCAGCCCATGTCGTCGACCGCTTGGCCGATCGCGTACGGGATCGAGGTGAACTTCTCGAGCACGGGGGCGTCCGCATCGATGTACCGCTGCACGGGGCCGCCGGTTACCGCCAGGTCGTCGAGGTACAGGCTGTAGTCCCCGGTCTTGGGCGGGCTCACGAACAGCGTGATCGTTGCGATCTTGTCGAGCGTGAAGACGTCGCGGGCGCCCCAGTTGGGCCCGTCCGTGCCCCACGCGGAGCCGGCCGGGTCGAGCGCTATGCCGTAGGTCTTCCAGGCCCTGGTGACCGCGAGCGACTGGTAGTAGAGGGCGCCGTTGAGCATCGTGAGGGCGACCGTCACAGACTGGGCGTCGCCCGTGTCGGCCCAGTCGCCCTTCATCGTCAGCTTGAGGGTGTCCTGACCGCTGAGGTTGAGCGGCACGCCCTTGTCGACCTCAACCATGACGTTCTTCCAGAGGCCGCCGCGTATGAAAAAGTCGACGCGCGTGCAGTCGCCGAGCAGGCCGGGGACGTAGCTGACGCGCTTCACGGCCACGTCGGCCTTGCCCCGCACGAAGCGGTCGTTGTCGCCGCTGATGCTGAGGGAGGGGCGCGGCGCGGCGAAGCCCTCGATCAGCGGCGACGGCGCGAACGAGGCCGCGGGTGAGGCGCGCAGGGACTTCGCGATGGGCGCGGCCGCACCCCGCGGAGAAGCCACGCTCGCGGCCCCCATCGTGGCCACCGCGCACCACCCACCGGCGACCAGCGCGACCGCGAGAAGACGACGGTTGCGACCCATGCCCCCCCTTGACTCGGCCCACGTGCTCGACACACACGATGTGAGCGCACCTGCTTTCGCTCACTTCTGTCGATACTAGTGATGAATCGCTCACAAAACAACAAGAATCGCCGCGCGTTCGCGTTGGCCGGGCCTATCCCACCCAGGCCTGGTCGTTCCAGAAGGCGGCGATCTTCCCGCGCCGGCCCCTGAGCTCCAGCACGAGCGTGCCCGGCAGGGGCTGCCCGCCCATGTCAAGGAACAGCGCGAAGCCGCCGGCATCGATCCGGCGGAAGCGGCGTGCGCCGCCGGCCGGCACGGCGGTGCCCGCCTCCAGCAAGGCGAGCTTCCCGGTGCAGCAACCGTGGACGCGCGCCCACACGTACAGGCGCTCGCCCTGTTCGCGCACCAGGTCCTGGACAGCGTCTGTCGCAGCGATCTTCATGGCACATAGCGCACCTGCGACTGAGTCGCAAGAGCGTCCGAGGCGTCTCATGCGCCCGGCGGCGGCCGCTCCGCTGCTACCATTGGCGGCGTGACTGCTCTGCGGGACGCACCCGGGCAAGGGACGACGACGAGGCGGTGAGCGCGATGACAGGCCCCGACGAGAAGGCGCGACGAGGGCGCGAGGCGGACCACGTCCGCCGCAACCGCGACGCCTGGAACGACTGGGCGGCCGAGTTCGCGGAAAGCGGCGCCCGGGACTGGGCCGCCGCGGAGCCCTCATGGGGAGTCTGGGCGGTGCCCGAGGCAGAGCTGCACGTGCTGCCGGCCCGGCTCGACGGTCTCGACGTCATCGAGCTCGGCTGCGGCACGGCCTACGTCTCCGCCTGGCTCGCGCGCCGCGGCGCGCGCTGCGTCGGCATCGACCTCTCAGCAGATCAGCTTGCCACCGCCCGCCGCCTGCAGCGGGAGCACGGCCTGGAGTTCCCACTGCACGAGGGCAGCGCCGAGCACCTGCCGTTCTCCGACGAGAGCTTCGACCTGGCGATCTCGGAGTACGGCGCCTGTCTCTGGGCCGACCCGCATCTGTGGGTGCCGGAGGCCGCCAGAGTGCTGCGCCCGGGCGGCCGGCTGATCTTCCTCACGAACGGCACCATCGCCATGCTGTGCTCGCCAGACGACGCCGACGCGCAGCCGGGCGAGCGCCTGGTGCGCGACTACTTCGGCCTCTACCGGGTGGAGTGGGTCGGCGAGCCCTCGGTCGAGTTCCACCTCGGCTACGGCGACTGGATCCGCCTGCTGCGCGCCAACGGCTTCGAGATCGAGGATCTGATCGAGGTGCGTCCCGCCGCTGATGCGACGACCCGCTTCGAGGGCATCCCTACCGCGAAGTGGTCGCAGCACTGGCCGTGCGAAGAGATCTGGAAAGCCAGAAGGCGCGCCTGAAGCGGCTTCGCCCCAGGCGCATCGAGGCGGATCTCTCTCAGCCCACCCAGGCCTGCCCGTTCCAGAAGGCGGCGATCCGCCGGCGCCTGCCCCGCAGCTCGAGGACGAGCTCCTCCGGCAGGCTCTGCCCGCCCAGATCGAGCAGGAGCTCGAAGCCTCCGGCGTCGATGCGGCGGAACCGCCATGCCGCGCCGGCCGGTCTCTCGGTTCCGGCCTCGAGGAGCGTGAGCGGACCGGAGCAGCAGCGGTGTGAGCACGTCCATACGTACAGGGCCCCGCCGCGCTCGCGGACGAGGTCCCTCACCGTATCTGAGGCCGTGATGTTCATGGCGTCCCCTGTGTTCCGCGAGCCCAACGTGCGGCCACGCGGCGGCCGCGCCACGTCGCTGGGTGCTCAGTCCTCGCTGAGGTCGACCATGCCGGTCGCGATCACGCGCTCGCAGGCCGCGACCACGTCCGCATCGTAGAGCGTCCCGGCGCCGGCGCGCAGCTCGGCCAGGGCGGCCTCCACTCCCAGCGCCGCGCGGTACGGACGGTGCGAAGCCATGGCCTCGAGCACGTCGGCGGCGGCGAGGATGCGCGCCTCGAGCAGGATCTCGTCGCCGGCCAGCCCGCGCGGGTAGCCCGAGCCGTCAAGCCGTTCGTGGTGCTGGTGCACGATCTCGGCGACCGGGCAGGCGAAATCGATGCCGGCAAGGATCTCGTAGCCCCGGGACGCGTGCTCTTCGACCAGCGCCCGCTCCGTGCTGGTGAGCCGCCCCGGCTTGCTGAGGATCTCCGCCGGCACGCCGATCTTGCCGATGTCGTGAACCTCGCCGGCGATCGCGAGACCCTCCCGCCGCGCCTCACCGAGACCCATGACGTCCGCGATGGCTTGCGTCAGGGCCGCCACGCGACGCTCGTGACCGCCGGTGTACGGGTCGCGCAGATCGACGATGGCGCCCATGGCTCTCACGGTGTCGTGCAGCGTGGCGCGCAGGCGCCCAGCGCTCTCCGCGAGGTCGCGCCGGCTGCGGTGCAGGTCGGTGACGTCGCGCACGACCGCCAGCACCTCGTCGGCGCCGCAGGGGACCACTCGGGCCTCGAAGTGGCGCTTGTCGTCCTCGATCGTCAACGAATATTCGAAGGCCGCCGTGGCGCCGCTCCCCAGGGCGGCCGCGATGGCGTTCATCGTGAGCTCGGCGACTTCCGCCGGCAGGATCTCGGTGGCAGTGGCGCCGACGGTCCGCTCACGGGAAACGAGGAGGCGCGCCGAGTCCGCGGCATAGGCGTCGAGAAAGGTGCCGTCCCGACTCAGGCGAAAGTGGATGTCCGGCATAGCGTCGAGGATGGCCCGCAGGCGCGCCTCGTTCTCCGCCAGTCGCTCGGCGACGCGGCGCTCCTCCGTCACGTCGCGGCCGCAGCCCACCGTCCCGATCAGGCGCCCTTCGTCGTCGTACATGGGCGCCTTGAAGACGTCG
>CAIOZS010000139.1 GCA_903862845.1 uncultured Thermoleophilia bacterium | reverse complement strand
CTGGTCACGGTACAACACGCTCTTCCGCACTGAGGGCCTCGGCCGCTTCTGCTACAACGCCCTCTCCAACACGCTGATCGAGCTCGACGCGGCTCACTACGACCTGCTCGAGGGGTACCGCGTGGGCCGGGCTCCCTCCGCTGGAGACGGGAACGGCCTCCTCGACCTCCTGCGGGAGAAGCACGTGCTCGTCGAGGCCGGTGAGGAGGAGGACCTCCTCCTCGTGCGCGAGCACCGCCGCCAGGCGGCCTGCTTCGACGCCTCGACCCTGGGCCTCACCATCTGCCCGACCCTGCGCTGCAACTTCCGCTGCCCCTACTGCTTCGAGGCGAGCCAGCAGGACGGCGGCTTCATGAGCGCCGAGACCCAGGACCGGCTCGTCGAGTGGGTCGCGGAGCAGGAGGACGCACGCTCCCTGTCCGTCGCCTGGTACGGCGGTGAGCCGCTGCTCGCCTTCGACACCGTCTGCTCGCTGACCGAGCGCTTCCGCGCCCTCGGCTTGGCCTACGCGAAGGCCAGCATGGTCACCAACGGCTACCTGCTGGACGGCGCGAAGATCGCCCGCCTGAGCGAGCTCGGGATCGAGTCCATCCAGATCACCCTGGACGGCCCGCGCGAGGTGCACGACGGGCGGCGGGTGCTGGCCGATGGCGGCCCCACCTACGAGCGCATCCTCGGGAACGTGGCGGCGCTGATGGACTCCGGCTGGGGCGGCCGCTGCGACATCCGGGTCAACCTCGACAAGCGCAACCTCGACGGCTTCCTCGCCCTGCGCACCGAGCTGCTCGAGCGTTTCAAGGGTACGAGGCTCTCCGTCTACCCGGGCCACGTGGACGTCCTCGGCGACCAGGTCTACGACGCCTGCTCCTGCCTCGCCACGGACGAGTGGGCCTCCTTCGCCCTCGGACTGGCCCGCCGGCACTGGGTCTTCACTCGCGGCGGGCTCCACCCCGCGGACGGCGAGCACGGCCTCTGCGTGGCGACCAGACGCCAGGGCTTCGTCGTGGGCCCGGAGGGCGAGCTCTACAAGTGCTGGGACAACGTGGGTCGGCCCTCCATGGTGGTCGGCAGCATCCACGCCGAAGAGACGATCACCGACCCCGTGCTCGTGGCCCGCTACGCGACCGGCGTCGACCCGTACAGCGACCCGCGGTGCCGCGCCTGCGCCGTGCTGCCCATCTGCGGCGGCGGCTGCGCCAACCGGCGTCGGCTGGCCAAGTACGAGGCCCAGGAGGACGTCGACTCCTGCTCGCTCTACAGGACCCGCCTGCAGGACTGCCTCGAGAGCTACATCCACGTGAAGCGCTCCCGGGAGACGTGCGCCGCCTTGCTGCGGCCCGGGCCGGCGGCGGAGAGGCTGCCCGCATGGCGGGTCATCTCGCCGGCGCCGGAGCAGACAGCGGCGCCTCAACGCGGAGCCGGGCGCCAGGATCCGCGCGCAGCCGAACGAAGAACGAAGGAGGGACCATGTCCCGAGAAGATGTGAAGCGGCTCGTCGAGCGCATGGACACCGACGAGGTGTTCCGGGAGACGATGCTGGCGGCGCCGGACGTGGCCGCGCGGCTCGTGCTGGCCGCGGCGGAGGGCTACGACGTCACGAGGGAGGAGCTCGTGAGCGAGGGAGCGGCGCTCAGTGACGCGGAGTTGGGACGTGTTGTAGGAGGCGGTGCCATGCAGGGGGTGGGTGACTCCTCCAGCGATCCTAAGGGTAAGGAGGAGATGCCGCCGTGCTGCTGCTGGTTGTGAGCGCATCGGGGGTGCGCTGCCCTGTCGCAGGAAGATGTGAGTCGGCTCGTCGAGCGTACGGACACCGACGAGTCGTTCCGGGAGAAGGAGCCTGTGCCGGTCCCTCCGGTCCCTACGGCCCACCGGGCGCTCAAGAGGCTGGTGTCATGACGAGGCCGCCGAGTCCGGGACTCGCGGATTCCCTGCTCGCGATCACTACCACGATCCACTGCTCCTTCGCGGACCGTCGCCGGCTCTTCGAGGCCCCCAGGCTGCGCGCCAGCGACGAGCTGGACGCGGCTGTGGCCGCCGTCGTCGAAGCCTCGGCCGGGGCGCTCGAGCAGATGGCAGAGGTCGGCGAGGCGTTCGCCGGCTGGTGCCTGGACCACCCGCACAGCTTCGCCCGGGTCTTCGACGCCCTGCCGTCGCCCACCGCGCTGGACGAGGGGCTCGCGCGGCGCT
>CAIOZS010000138.1 GCA_903862845.1 uncultured Thermoleophilia bacterium | reverse complement strand
GGCGGGGCGCGGGCAGCGCGCCCGCGCCGCGGCCGCCCTGCCGACGGGCCTGCCGCCGGAGGTGCGCGCCCGCGTGGCCTTCACCGGCCCGGTGAGCGACGCCGAGCTGCGGGCGCTCTACGTCGGCGCCTCGGTATTCGTCTTTCCGTCACGCTACGAAGGCTTCGGGCTGCCGCCGCTGGAAGCCATGTCGCTCGGCGCCCCCGTGGTGTGCGCGGACGCCGCGTCGCTGCCTGAAGTGGTCGGCGACGCGGCGCTGCTCTTCGCGCCCGGCGACGCCGCGGCGCTCGCGACGGCGCTGTCCCGGGTGCTCGACGATACAGCGCTGCGCGAGCGTCTCTCGCGGGCCGGCCGCGAGCGCGCCGCGCAGTTCACCTGGGAGCGCACGGCGGCAGGGACCGTCGCCGCTTATCGCGAGGCGCTGCGCCGGTAAGCCGCGTCATGACCATTCGCCTCCGTCCGGTTGCCCGTTCAGCCTCCGGATCGACGAGCGGCGAGAAGGCGGACCTGGCGCACCGCACCCGCGGGAGCCGCCGGAGCCGCCCGCGCGAGCGGCGCGCGGGGCAGTACTGCGAGGGAAGACAAGGAATCCTTGTCTTCCCCCTCAGCAAGCGAGCCTGCGGACGGCCGCCTGCGACGCGAAAGTCAGGGAATCCTTGTCTTCCCTCTTCGCACGACCCGGCGCCGCAGCCGCCGCGGTCGCTGCGCCCGTAGACGCACGCCCTATTCGTGGCTCACCGGCGCCTGAGCGACGGGGACGGTCATGAGCCGCGTTGCCTCCGCGGCCATCGCCGAACGTCCACCGTGTCGCAGGCTCCTGAGGCGCTACTCTGGCAGAACGCGCCGAAGAAGCGCCCCATGATCGCCAGCGGGAAACACACCCCGAGGCGTTCACGGAGGTCACCGACAAGTTGCGCGTGGGGTAGATCGACCGCATGGGCAGCTCATCAACGGTGATTCGATGTGCTGACCAGCGTCGGAAGGGAGAGCCTCGATGCATGGAGTGAAAGAGATAATCGAAGAAGCGGCATGCCTTCCTGTTGAAGAACGGGTCATGGTCATAGACTCACTGCTCCGAACGATCAATCCACCTCTGGCCGAAGTCGAGATCGAATGGATGATGGTTGCCAAACGCCGTCTCGCGGAGCTGCGATCCGGCCGCGTAGAGGCTGTTCCCGGGAATGAGGTGCTCGCCAAGATTCGCGACCGTTTCGAGGTATGACCTTCTCGTTTCACCCCGAAGCCGAAGAGGAGCTCCACGCAGCCATTGATCACTATGAAGGCCGCGAAGCCGGCCTTGGCTACGGCTTCTCCCTTGAAGTCTTCACAGCCATACACAACATCCTCGCTCACCCGAATGCCTGGCCGGTCGTAGAACGCGACGTTCGCCGTTGTCTTGGAACCGCTTTCCCTTCGGCGTGCTCTACAGCGTCGAACCGACGAGCGTCTTTGTGATTGCGGTCATGCATCACCGGAGACGGCCCGACTACTGGAAGAACAGATAGCCGAGGCTCGCAGCGGGACGCCTGCGGCCAAGATGACGGCGCTGAGGCCGGTGGGCGTCATTGCAGGTCACGTCCGCGAGCCCAGGAAGCCGCCCAGATTGAAGCGCGCCGGGCTTGATGGAGGCCCTTCGTCGGCTCCTTGCGGTTCGTTCTTAGAGCAGACCGGCAAACGTCTCGGCCGCGATCAGGTCCACGTCGCGCCTCTGTTCGAGGAAGGGCGCGACATCGCGCCTCGCATCCTCCCAGTCCACCCTGGCGAGGCGGGCACGAACGGCGCCTCGCCAGTCCGCCTCGACGGCCTCGGCAACGCCCGGCGCGGTCTGCCGCAAGGCGTTGCCGAGCAGCACGAGGTTCGGCTCGGCGCCGCCGTCACGAGTCAGATACCAGAGCAGATCGTAGAAGTCCCGCCCCTTGGCGTAGTTGCGCGCCAGGATCGCTGCCAGCTTGCCCGCGAACAGCGAGGGCAGGTCGTGATGCTGGAGCCGCAGCAGCCCGAACTTGTCGATCACGCTCACCGCCAGATCGGCTCCGGCCGGCGGCCTCGTACCCACTTCGATCTTGACCCACAGCACCTCATCGGCGTGCGCCGACAGTCCCGCTTCCGCGGGTAGCCCCACGAACCCCACCAGCGCCTTGGCGACCGTGGCGGAACCACCGATGCGCACGCGCACGGCATAGCCTTCGCGTTGCAGGCGGCGCTCGATGCGCGACGCAAGGGCGCGGAGCGAGAAGACCTCCGCGCCCCGCTCAAGGGTGAAGTCCAGGCCCTCCGAACGGCGGGGAGTGCCGAAGACGAAGCGCAGGGCTGTGCCGCCCATGAAGGCCAGCGGCACCATGGCCCCGGCCTCTTGCATCACGCCGAGGATGCGCGATTGCACGTACTCGCGCAGGCGGTTGAGTCCGCCGGACTCGGCGCCGCGCCCGCCGGCGATGTCGACAGCCTGGTCCTTCACAGCGGCTCATACTCTTCGGCGTGCTCTGCGGTCAGTGCGGCGATCCGCTCCGCCGCACGCACGAGCTTGGGCTTGCCCGTCCGCTGAGCCATGGCCGTGAGCTCGGCCCCGTCCAGGCGCTCGAGCCGCTCGAGGCGCAGCTCGCGCAGAAACGCGGGGTCGTCGCCGTGCGGCCGCAGGTACACCAGGTCGAGCAGCGCCTTCTCGGGGCGAGCCACCAGGGCGCTCACCCCCGGTGCGACCTCGACGCTCCGGTACCCCCAGAAGAGCCCCGCCACGACGTGGCGGTAGTCAAAGTCGCCGAGGGGAGTGCGATGCAGCGCGGGCCGCGCGCTCGTGATGCTGGTCGTCGTGTACACCGCCTCCGGGATCATCCCGTGAAAGCTCAGCGCGGACTCGAGGCTCACGTACGACGGGCGCACGAGGAGATTGGCCGTCTCGAAGGCGTGCGCCGCGCGCCGGCGGCGCGCCGCCGGCAGGGCGTACACGCGGCGACGCAGTTGCAGCAGCTTGCCGCTCGCGACCCAGCGCGATAGTTGGCTCGCCACGTCGGTGGGGTCCACGTCCCCGGCGCGCAGAAGCGACGAATCGAAGACCGGCGCAGCGCCGACGATCTCGAGGAGGTCATCGTATTTCATACGGACAATACGAAAAATATGTCAATGTACTGCAACG
>CAIOZS010000137.1 GCA_903862845.1 uncultured Thermoleophilia bacterium | reverse complement strand
GGGAGCCCGCGCCTCAACGTGCGCGTGCCGGCGGAGCTGGAGCGGGAGGCCGTCGAGTGGCTGCTGCAGCGGTGAAGACGCTCTGGCTCCTGCACGGCGTCAATCTCGACATGCTGGGGCGCCGCGACCCCGCGCACTACGGCGTGCTCACGCTGCCGGACCTCGAAGCCTACGTGTGCGCCTGCGCCGCGGCGCGCGGCTTTGCGGTGCGCTGCTACCATACGAACCACGAAGGCGCGCTCGTCGAGAAGATCCACGAGATCGTGCGCGACGGCGCCGACGCCGTGATCGTCAATCCCGGCGCCTGGACGCACTACAGCTACGCGCTCCGCGATGCGCTGGAGATGGTCGAGGCGCCGCTCGCGGAGGTGCACCTCTCCGCCATCGAGGGTCGCGAGGAGTGGCGCCGGCACTCGGTGATCGCCGACCTGGCGGCGGTGCGCGTGAGCGGCAGGGGACCCGAGGGATACGCCGAGGCCGTGGCCGCCTTGGCGGACCTCATCGCACGAGAGGATCGCAGATGAACGATCGTTTGGCGCAGTGCCGCGCCCTGCTCGCCGAGCTCGGCCTCGACGGCGTCGTCGTCGGCGAGCCCGCCGACATTCGCTATCTCTCCGGGTTTCGCGGCGACGACACGATGCTCGTGGTCGGTCGCGACGCGGCCCTGATCTGCACGGACGCGCGGTTCTGGGAGCAGGCCCGTGAGGAGGCTCCCGGCTTCGAGCTGGTCGAAGCGCTCGGCGCCGACCTGATCGCCGACGCCGCGGCCGCCGCCGCGCGGCGCCTTGGCGCGGAGGCGCGGCTGGGGTTTCAGGGCGCCTCGCTGAGCTACGAAGAGCACCGGCGGCTGCGCCGCCGGCATCGCGGCCGGCTGCGCGACGTCGGCGGCCGCGTGAGCCGCCTGCGCATGGTCAAGGACGCCGCCGAGATCGCCGCCATGCGGCGCGCGGCGGCGGCGACCGACGAGGCGCTCGCCGCCGTCGTTTCGCGCGGCCTGGTGGGTCGTCGCGAGGCGGACGTGGCCTGGGACCTCCTTACCGAGTATCACCGGCTGGGCGCCGACGGCGAGGCCTTCCCGGCGATCATCGCCGCCGGCGCCCACGCCGCCCAGGCGCACGCCATCCCCGGAGCGCGGATCATCGCCACCGGCGAGCTGGTCGTGATCGACACCGGGGCCCGCGTCGACGGCTACTGCAGCGACATCACGCGCACCTTTGCCGCCGGCGAGCCGGCCGGCGAGCTGCGCCGCGTCTACGACGTCGTCCTCGCGGCGCAGCTCGCCGGCCTCGCGGCCGTGCGCGACGGCGCCCACGGCCGCGGCGACGTCGATGCGGCCGCGCGCGCCGTGATCGAGGCGGCGGGCTACGGCGAGAAGTTCGGCCACGGCACCGGCCACGGGGTGGGCCTCGAAGTGCACGAGGCACCCGTGCTTGGCCGGACCCGCGGCGACGTGCTCGCCGCGGGCATGGTCTGCACCGTGGAGCCGGGCATCTACATCGAGGGGCTGGCCGGCGTGCGCATCGAGGACACGGTGCTCGTCACCGCGTCCGGCGGCGAGCGCCTCACGGCGTTCCCCAAAGAGCTTCAGGTCGTCGCCTGAGCCGCCGGCCCGAGCGTGCCCCCGCCGGCGTGCCTGCTGCACGCTCCCGCGGGCTTGCTGTATCATGGCCTACCACCGTTCAGACCCGTACAGGCGACCCCTGAGTAGGACCACATGGCAGAAGTGATCAGCACCAGCCAGTTCAAGACCGGCATGGCCATCGAGATCGACGGGCAGCCGTTCACGATCGTCGACTTCCAGCACGTGAAGCCCGGAAAGGGTGGCGCCTTCGTGCGCACCAAGGTGCGCAACATCGCCACGGGCGCGGTGCTCGACAAGACCTTCCGCTCCGGCGAGAAGTTCGAGCGCATGCACACGCAGTCGCGCAAGATGGCGTATCTGTACTCCACCGAGGACGAGGTCGTCCTCATGGACAACGCGTCGTTCGAGCAGGTCTCCGTGACGCCCGACATGGCCAAGGATGCCCTGGAGTGGGCCGTCGAGAACATGGAGGTCGAGATCTACTACCTCAACGGCGCGCCGTTCGATGTGCAGGCGCCCAACGTTGTGGAGCTGCTCATCACCCAGTCCGACCCCGGCGTGCAGGGAAACACGGCCCAAGGCGCCACCAAGCCGGCGACCCTCGAGACCGGCGTCGTGGTGCAGGTGCCGCTCTTCATCGAGGAGGGCGAGCGCATCAAGGTCGACACGCGCACCCGGGCGTACCTCAGCCGCGCCTGAGCGCGGCCCAGGGGCCAGGAGACAGCCATGCGAGCTCGCCGAGTACGCATCACCGACACGACCCTGCGCGACGGCCACCAGTCGCTGTGGGCCACGCGCATGCGCACCCACGACATGCTGCCGATCCTCGAGACCATGGACGAGGTCGGATTCCATTCGCTCGAGTGCTGGGGAGGCGCCACCTTCGATGCCGAGCTGCGCTTTCTCGACGAGGACCCGTGGGAGCGCCTGCGGCTCATCAAGAAGCACGTCGTGCGCACGCCGTTGCAGATGCTGCTGCGCGGCCAGAACCTCGTCGGCTACCGCCACTACGGCGACGACATCGTGCGCCGCTTTGTCTACAAGGCGGCCGAGAACGGCATGGACATCTTCCGCGTCTTCGACGCGCTCAACGACATCCGCAACTTCGAGACGGCCGCCGCGGCGATCAAAGAGACCGGCAAGCACTTTCAGGGTGCCGTGGTCTACACCATCTCGCCGGTGCACTCGCTGGACCACTACGTCGACGTGGCCCGCAGCCTCGTCGACATGGGCGCCGGCTCCATCTGCATCAAGGACATGGCGGCGCTGCTCTCGCCCTACTACGCCGAGCAGCTCATCGGCCGCCTCAAGGCCGAGATCGACGTGCCCATCCAGTTGCACTGCCATTACATCGGCGGTCTCGCCCCCATGACCTACCTCAAGGCAGTAGAGGCCGGCGTCGACGTCATCGACACCGCCACCGTGCCCCTCGCCTTCGGCAACTCGCAGCCGGCCACCGAGATGGTGGTTACGGCGCTCATCGGCACGCCCAACGATACCGAGCTCGACCTCGAGACGCTGTTCACCATCGCGAAGTACTTCGAGAAGGTGCGCATCGAGACGGGCCACGAGCGCGGCGTCACGTCGCTGACGCACATGCAGGTGTACTCGCACCAGGTGCCGGGCGGCATGATCAGCAACCTCGAGAGCCAGCTTGCGGAGCAGAACGCCCTCGACCGCTTGCCCGAGGTGCTGGAGGAGATCCCGGTCGTGCGCGCCGAGGTCGGTTACCCGCCGCTGGTCACGCCCATGTCGCAGATCGTCGGTACCCAGGCGGTGCTCAACGTGCTCTCCGGGCGACGCTGGCACATCGTACCCGACGAGATGAAGGCCTACCTGCGCGGCAAGTACGGCGCCGCCCCGGGGCCCGTGTCGCGCGAGGTCATCCAGCGCGTCCTCGGCGACGAGGAGCCTATCCACGTGCGTCCGGCCGACCTGGTCGCAGAGACCCTTGAGGATTATCGCGGCGAGATCGGCGACCTGGCGCGCTCGGAGGAGGACCTCCTGAGCTACGCGCTGTTCCCGCAGACGGCGCGCGCGTACCTCGAACGTCACCACATAGGGCCCGAGAGCGACGTGTTCGGCACGCAGATGCCCGCCTACCTCACCTCGCAGGTGGGGGCGGGGCTCGGAGACGACGCCGGCGATCGCCTGCGCGACATCCTCGCCATGGTCGAAGAGAGCGACGTCGACGAGGTCGTGATCGAGCAGGGCGACCTCAAGATGACCGTGCGCAGGGCCGGCGTGGCCGCGGCGGTGCCGGTTGCCGCGCCCGCGCCGCCGCCGCCGGCGGCCGTTCCCGCGGCCGCCGACGAGCACGCGGGCGGCTATCACGTGGTGCGCTCCAAATGGGTCGCCACCTTCTACCGCGCGCCGTCGCCGCAGGCACCGTCGTTCGTGGAGGTCGGCGACACCGTCGCTGCCGGTCAGACCCTGTGCATCCTCGAGATGATGAAGATGATGAACGAGCTCACCGCCGATGTCGCCGGCGTCGTCCGCGAGATCCTCGTCGAGAACGGCGCGACCGTGCAGTACGGCCAGCCGCTGTTCGCCATCGAGACCGCCTGACCCGGCGCGGCCATCGGTGACCGCCCGGCCAAGCCGCAAACAAGCGCGCCGCGATGCGCTCTTTCTGCTCTATCAGCGCGACGTGACCAAGCTCACCATGGAGGAGCTCGTTGAGGGCCTGCGCCTGCGCGAGGGCTATGCGCCCGACGACTTCACCGTGGCCGCCGTGAGCGGCGTGCTGGCGCAGCGCGGGGCGCTCGACGTCACCCTGGCACGGCATTCGACGAGCTGGACCGTGGAGCGCATGGCGCCCCTCGAGCGCAGCATCTTGCGTCTCTCTCTGTGGGAGATCGAGAGCGGCGTGACGCCTCCGGAAGTCGCCATCGACGAGGCCGTGCGCCTGGCGAAGCGCTATGCCACCGACGAGGCGGGCGCCTTCGTCAACGGCGTGCTCGGGGCGATCCAGCGGGGCCGCGAGGCAGGCGATGACTGAGCCCGGCGACGTCTCCGAGGCTCCGTTCAGGCCCGCCGCAGCCGTCGCCCGGGTGCGCGCCATCATCGCCCAGCTTCAAGAGCTCGAACCGCGGCTCGCGGCGTCCGCCTCGGGAGAGGTCGAGATGACGCTGCTGGAGCACGCCACCGAGCTGGTCGAGGAGGCAGGTCGCCTCCTCGAGCGTCTCGGTCGCGTCGCCGGCTGAGGCGGTCGCGGCAATGTCACAGCCCATCGCCGACGCGCCGTATCCCGGCGGGCTCCTCAAGCTCGTCGAAGACTACCTGGTCGCCCTCGATCTCGGCGCCGACCGGCGGGCAGCGCGCCTCGTGGAGGCGATGCGCTACTCGCTGCTCGCCGGCGGCAAGCGCATCCGCCCGGTGCTCACCCTGGCCACGGCGCGCAGCCGCGGCGCCGACCCCGCGGAGCTACTGCCCGCCGCCGCCGCCCTGGAGCTCATCCATACCTATTCGCTGATCCACGACGATCTGCCGGCGATCGACAACGACACGCTGCGCCGCGGGCGGCCGACGTGCCACGTGGCCTTCGGGGAGGACATCGCCATCCTCGCCGGCGACGGCCTCTTCGCGGAGGCCTTCAACCTGCTGCTCTGGCGGCAGAAGGGCACGCCCGAGGCGGTCCTCGCCGCCGCCGCCGAGATCGCCGCCGCCACCGGCGTGCAGGGGATGGTCGGCGGCCAGTACATGGACGTCGCCGGGGAGGCCGCCGACGACGACGACCTGCGCACGCTGCACGCCCTCAAGACCGGGCGCCTGATCGAGGCCGCCGTCGTCTGCGGCGCCGTGCTCAGCGGCGCGGCGGACGCCGTCCACTACCGCGCCTTCGCCGCCGAGGTCGGCCTGCTCTTCCAGATCGTCGACGACATCCTCGACGAGGCCGGCGACGAGGACGAGCTCGGCAAGAGCGTCGGCAAGGACCGCGCCCAGCACAAGGTCACCTACGTCTCGCGCTTCGGCATGGACGGCGCCGAGCGCCTTGCCGCGGAGGCCGCGCAGCGGGCCTTCGAGCGCCTCGCGGCCCTGCCCGGCGACACCTCCGACCTGGCCTCCCTCACCGCGTACATCCGCCGCCGCCGCCGCTGACGCCGGGCGGCGGCCCGTGCGCTACCCGGTGCTATACTCCTGGGACGATGCGGTATCTGGACAAGATCTCCGACCCCGCCGACCTCCAGCAATTCTCCGAGCGCGAGTTGACGCTGCTCGCGGGGGAAGTTCGCGAGGCCATCCTGGCGTGCGTCAGCGAAGTCGGCGGTCATCTTGCGGCCAGCCTCGGCACTGTCGAGCTCACGGTCGCCCTGCACAGCGTGCTGCAGAGCCCGCGCGACAAGATCGTCTGGGACGTCGGTCACCAGTGCTACGCCCACAAGCTGCTCACCGGCCGCCGCGACAGCTTCGGCACCATCCGCCAGTACGGCGGCCTCTCCGGGTTTCCCAGCCGCGGCGAGTCGGCCCACGACGTCGCCGGCACCGGCCACGCCTCCACTTCCATCAGCTACGGCCTTGGGCTCGTGGAGGCCGCCAAGCTGACCCGCGGGGCCAGCGGCAACGTGGTCTGCGTGCTCGGCGACGGAGCGCTCACCGGCGGCGTCGCCTTCGAGGCGATGAATCAGGCGGGGCATCTGCGCACCCCCCTGGTCGTGATCATCAACGACAACGAGATGTCCATCCGCGCCAACGTCGGCGCTTTGCAGCTTTACCTCAACCGCATCCGTCTCGACCCGACCCTCACGCGTCTGCGCGAGGACATCGAGCGCGGCGTCGCGCGCATCCCCGCCATCGGGCCGCAGGCCTACCGCCTCGGCAAAGACGTCAAGGAGTCGATGAAAGCGCTCCTTGTCCCCGGGATGTTCTTCGAGGAGCTGGGCTTCGCCTATATCGGCGTCGTCGACGGCCACGACATGCACGCCCTGCGCGAGAGCGTGCGTCAGGCCATCGACACGCGCCGCCCGGTCGTCGTCCACGTCAAGACCATCAAGGGCAAAGGCTACGAGCCGGCGGAGGCGCGCCCCGACACGTTTCACGGCACCGGGCCGTTCCATCTCGGCAACGGCGTGCGCAAGGCGGCGGCCGTGGGCACCACGTTCACGGAGGCCTTCGGCCAGGCGCTGGTGCGCCTCGCCGAGACCGACTCGCGCATCGTGGCAGTGACCGCCGCCATGACCCAGGGCACCGGCCTCGAGGCTTTCGAGCGGCGTTTCCCCGAGCGCTTCTACGATGTCGGCATCGCCGAAGAGCACGCCGCAGTCTTCGCTGCGGGCCTCGCCATCGGGGGCATGCGCCCCGTGGTGGCCGTGTACTCCACGTTTCTGCAGCGCGCCTACGACATGCTCGTGCAGGACATCGGCCTGCAGCGTCTGCCGGTCATTTTCGCCGTCGACCGCGCCGGCCTGGTCGGCGACGACGGCCCCACGCATCACGGAGCCTTCGACCTGTCGTTCCTGCGCATCATCCCCAACCTCACGATCATGGCCCCGTCGAGCCAGGACGAGCTCCAGCGCATGTTGCGCACGGCCTTCGACATCGACGGGCCGGTGGCGATCCGCTACCCGCGTGGGATGGCGGCACCGTTCGTAGCTGCGGCCGAGCTCGAGCCGCTGGCCGTCGGCGAGGCCAGGGTCCTCGAAGAAGGCCGCGACGTGGCCCTCGTCGGCATCGGCACCGGCGTCGGCATCGCGCTTGAGGCCGCCGCGCTGCTGCGCGCGCAGGGCGAGCAGCCCACGGTCGTCGACGCGCGCTTTGTGAAGCCGCTCGACGCGCGACTTCTCGAGCGGCTCGCCGCCACCCACCAGCGCATCGTCACGGTCGAGGAGAACGCGCTCGCCGGCGGCTTCGGGAGCGCGGTGCTCGAGCACGTCGGCAGCAGCGTGCCGGTGATCCGCTTCGGCTTGCCCGACGCGTTCGTGCCGCACGGCGACCGCGCCCTGCTGCTGCGCGACCTGGGCCTTACGCCGCAAGCCGTGGCCGCCGCCGCGGCGCTGCGCCCCGCGGCCCTGACGCGCGTCAAGTAGGCGGCGGGGTGCGCGAGCGGCTCGACGCGCTGCTCGTCGCCAGGGGGCTCTTTGCGACCCGCGCGCAGGCGCGCGGCGCTATCCTCGCCGGCGAAGTCCGGGTCGCGGACCGGGTCGCCGACAAGCCGGGCACCATGATCGACGCCGCCGCGCCGCTCAGCGTGGCCGCGCGGCCGCGCTTCGTCTCTCGCGGCGGCGACAAGCTCGACCACGCCATGACCGAGCTCGGCGTAGCGGTGGAGGGCGAGGACGTCTGCGACCTCGGCAGTTCGACGGGCGGCTTCGTCGACCGCCTTCTGCAGGGCGGGGCCGCCCGCGTCCTGGCCGTCGACGTGGGCTACGGCCAGCTCGACTGGGGCCTGCGCGAGGACCCCCGCGTCACCGTGATGGAACGCACGAACGCGCGGCACCTGACGGCTGAACGTCTACCGTTCCAGCCGTCATTTGTCACCGCCGACCTGTCGTTCATCTCCCTGACGGTGGCCCTGGGCCCCGTGCTAGAATCGCTGCGCGGCGACTACCGCGGCCTCGTGCTCGTCAAGCCGCAGTTCGAGGCCGGCAGGGAGCGCGTAGGCAAAGGCGGCGTGGTGCGCGACCCGGCCGTCCACCGCGACGTTCTCGAGGCCGTCGGCGCGTGGCTCAGCGGTCACGGCGCCGTGATTCTTGGCATCTGCGACTCCGGCCATCCCGGACCGAAGGGAAACGTGGAGTACTTCATCTACTTCTGCGACGGGCACGCGCCGCTCCCCTCGCCGGCGGTGGATCTGCGCCGCGCGGCGGCGCGCGCCGTCGAGGTTGTCCATGGCTGAGCGCCTGCGCCGCGTGGCGGTGCTCACGGGCTTCGCCTCGGAGGCCACGGAGGCCGCGCTGCAAAAGCTGGCCGCGGCCCGCGAGCACCTCGGCGTCGAGCTGCTCATGCCGGCCGACGAGGCCGCCCGGCACGGCGACGCCACCGCCCTCGGCTACGCGCTCGTCGACGAGGCGGCCCTGCGCGCCGCCGACGTGAGCCTCGTGTTCGGCGGCGACGGCACGATCTTGCGTTCGCTGGGGCGCTTTCTCGGCAGCCCCGTGCCCACCCTGGGCGTCAACTACGGCAACGTGGGCTTTCTCGCGGCGCTCGGGCGCGACGACTGGAGCAGCGGCCTCGAGAGCATCCTGCGCGGCGACTACCGGGTGGTCGAGCTGCTCACCGTCGACGTCCAGGTTAACGGCCGCAGCTTCACGGCCGTCAACGACGTCATCCTCAGCCGGGTCGCCCCGCGGCACGTGCTGCAGCTCGAGTACGAGGTCGCCGGGGTCACCGTAGGCAGCATGTTCTGCGACGGGCTCATTATCGCCTCGCCCACCGGGTCGACCGCCTACAATCTGTCGTGCGGCGGGCCCATCGTCGAATGGAACGCCGGGGTCCTCGTGCTCAACTTCATCGCGCCGCACTCGCTGGGGTTCCGGCCGGTCATCCTGCGGCCCGATCACGTCATCAGCGCCCGCAACGTCTCGCCGCTGCAGGAGGCGGAGGTCGTCGTGGACGGCGACACCGTGGGGCGCCTGCGCTGCGGCGACGACGTGCGCATCGTCGCGGGTCCCCAGCCGGCGCACCTCATGGTGAGCGCCGAGGGCTCCTTCTACCAGAACGTCGAGGAGAAGCTCTTCGACCGCCGCGATGCTCGCTGAGCTCTCGATCGACGACCTGGTGCTCATCGCGGCCGCGCGCCTCGAGTTCGCCCCGGGCCTCAACGTCATCACCGGCGAGACAGGCGCCGGCAAGACCCTCCTCGCGCAGGCGATCGGCCTTCTCATGGGCCAGAAGGGCGGCGACGAGCTGGTGCGCCCCGGCGCCGCCCGCGCCCTCGTGCAGGCGCTCTTCGAGAGCGACGGCGCGACGCTCGCCGTGGCGCGGGAGCTCCCGCGCGGCGGCCGTTCGCGCTCGCATATGGACGGCCTCCTGAGCTCGGCGGCGGCCGTCGAAGAGGCGCTCCGCACGCGGCTCGCTTTCTACGGGCAGCTCGAGCACAGCCGTCTGCTTCAGCTCGAGCGCCAGCTCGACCTGCTGGACGGCGCGGCGCCGGCCGAGCTGGCCCCGCTTCAGGAGGCCTACGCCGCGGCCTTCGAGGAAGCCCGCTCGCAGTCGCGCCGGCTTGCGGAGCTGCGCGGCGCCGGCCGCGAGCGCGACCGCGAGATCGACATGCTGCGCTTTCAGATCGGCGAGATCCAGGCTGCCGAGGTGCGTCCCGGGGAGGACGAGACGCTGCTGCAGGACCGCGAGAGACTGCGTCACGCCGGCAAGCTGCTGGAGCGCGCCGGAGGCGCGCTCAGCCTTCTTGCCGGCGAGCATGAGGCCGCGGCGCTCGACGCCGTGCGCGTCGCCCAGCGTCTGGTCGGCGAGGCGGCGGCGCTCGACGAGGCGCTCGCGCCTGCGGCCCAGCGCCTCGACGGGCTCGCCGCCGAGCTCGACGACCTGGCCGCGCTGCTGCGCGCCTACCTCGACGACCTCGACGACGACCCGGCGCATCGCGACGCGCTGGAGCTGCGCTACGACCGCCTCAAAGGGCTCATGCGCAAGTACGGGAGCTCGGCCGAAGAGGTGCTCGCCTACGCCGAGGAGTCCCGGCGCAGGCTCGCCGTTCTCGAGGAGTTCGAGGCCGACGAGGAGGCTGTGGCGGCGCGCGTCGAGACGGCGCAGGCGGCGGCCCTCGCCGCGGCCGGCCGCCTGGGTGCCGCGCGTCGCCGGCTGGCGCCGGCGGTGGCGGCGCGCGTGCAGCGCGAGCTGCGCAGCCTGGCCATGCCTCACGCCACCTTCACCATAACGGTGAGCGCGCGGGGGCAGGGCTGGGACGCGCTGGGGCCGCGCGGCGCCGACGAGGTCGAGTTCCTCTTCGGCGCCAACCCCGGGGTGCCGCCGCGGCCGCTGCGCGAGACGGCCTCGGGCGGCGAGCTCTCGCGGGCCATGCTCGCCATCCGCGGCATCGTCACGCTGGGTGACGACGTCGAGACGCTCATCTTCGACGAGGTCGACGCAGGCATCGGCGGCGTAACTGCGGCGGCCTTGGGTGAGCGGCTCGCCGGCCTCGCGCAGCGCCGCCAGGTGCTCTGCATCACGCACCTGCCGCAGGTGGCCGCCTTTGCCGAGCGGCAGTTCGCCATCGTCAAGGAGACCGACGCTAAAGCCGGCAGCACCGTCACCGTGGTGCGCCGCGTGGAGGGCGAGGAGCGCCTCGCCGAGCTCTGCCGGATGCTCGGCGCGGCCCCCGACGACGGCGCCGCGCGCAGCCACGCGGAGGGCCTTCTCGCGAGGGCCGGGCGTCCCGCGTAAGAAGGCCGGGCGCCCGGTGCAAAAGGGCCGCGCGCTCCTTGCGGCGCCTCCGCCCGATGGTATACTTGCCAGCGTGTTCCGTGGCCCCGCCGGAGATGCCATCGCGCCGGCCCGTCAGTACCGAACGGGCGCGACCTCGGCCCCACTGAATCCCGTGCCAGCCTGCAGTGGCGTCGCCGTGCCCTGCGTGCGTCTTCTGGTGGGCGCCCCCCGGGCGCACCACGGTCGGCGTTCCGGGCCGTCGGCGAGGGCGCACGCCAGGAGGGGATGAGGGAGATGGCCAAGCACATCTTCGTGACGGGGGGCGTGGTCTCGGGGCTCGGCAAGGGCATCACGGCCGCCTCGGTCGGCACGCTGCTCAAGGCGCGCGGCCTCAAGGTCGCAAGCCAGAAGTTCGACCCGTACATCAACGTCGATCCCGGCACCATGAGCCCCTTCCAGCACGGCGAGGTCTTCGTCACCGAGGACGGTGCCGAGACCGACCTCGACCTGGGCCACTACGAGCGCTTTCTCGACGAGTTCGTGCAACGCGACTCCAACGTCACCACGGGCGGCATCTACAACGCCGTCATCACCAAGGAGCGCCGCGGCGACTACCTCGGCGGCACCGTCCAGGTCATCCCGCACATCACCAACGAGATCAAGAGCCGCGTGCATCGCCTGGCGCAGAACACCGGCGTCGACGTGCTCATCACCGAGGTCGGCGGCACCGTCGGCGACATCGAGAGCCTGCCCTTTCTCGAGGCCATCCGCCAGTTCCGCAAGGACATCGGCCGCGAAAACGTCCTCTACATCCACGTGACCCTGGTGCCGGTCATCGGCGTGGTCGGCGAGCCGAAGACGAAACCCACCCAGCATTCGGTGGCCGAGCTTCGCGAGATCGGCATCCAGCCCGACATCATCGTGGCGCGCTCAGAAGAGCCACTCTCCCAGGGGATCCGCGAGAAGATCGCCCTGTTCTGCGACGTCGACCTCGACGCGGTGATCTCTGCGAGCGACGCCGACGACATCTACCGCGTGCCGCTCAACATGCACCGCGAGAAGCTCGACGCGCTCGTCGTGCGCAGGCTGGGCCTCGAGTGCGGCGAACCAGACCTCGCCGAGTGGCGCGCTCTGGTGGACCGCATCGACGCTTGCGAAAAGCCCGTGACCATCGCCCTTGTGGGCAAGTACGTGCAGCTTCACGAGGCCTACCTCTCGGTGTGGGAGGCCCTCAAGCACTCGGCCTTCCATCACGGCCGCAAGCTCGATCTGCTCTGGGTCGACGCCGAGGATCTCACGCCCGCCAGCGTGGCCGACCGCCTCGGCGGCGCCGACGGCGTCATCGTGCCCGGGGGCTTCGGCCAGCGCGGCATCGAGGGCAAGATCGAGGCGATCAAGTTCTGCCGCGAGCGCAAGGTGCCGTTCCTCGGCGTGTGCCTGGGGATGCAGTGCGCGGTCGCCGAGATCGCCCGCGACCTCTGCGATATGCCTGGGGCCAACTCCACGGAGTTCGACCCCGACACGCCGTTCCCGGTCATCGACCTGCTGCCCGAGCAGAAGAACGTCGAGGACATGGGCGGGACCATGCGCCTCGGCGCCTCGCTGGTGAAGCTCGTCGCGGGCACCAGGGCGCAGATGGCGTACGGCGCGGGCGAAGTGTGGGAGCGTCATCGTCACCGCTACGAGGTCAACAACGACCTGCGCCCGCGCCTCGAGGCCGCCGGCCTCGTGGTCAGCGGCACCACCTCGGATGGGCGTCTCGTCGAGATCTGCGAGCTCCCGGGTCATCCCTGGTTTGTGGCCTCCCAGTTCCACCCCGAGTTCAAGTCGCGGCCCACGCGGCCGGCGCCCCTCTTTCGCGATTTCGTCGGCGCCGCCGTACGCCTGCGCACCGAGCGCGAGGACGAGCTGGAGGAAACATGCGCGCCGGCCTAGACGAGCTCCGCGACCTCTTCGTCCACCTCGCCGGCATCCGCTCGCCTTCTCTGGAGGAGCGCGAGATGGCGGGCGCCGTCAAGGACTTCGTCCGCGGCGTCGGCCTCGAAGCCTTCGAGGATGCGAGCGCAGCGCTCACCGGCTGCGATTGCGGCAACCTCATCGTGCGCGTGCCGGGGCGCGGAGAAGGCACGCCCATCGCCCTCTGCGCGCACCTCGACACGGTGCCTCTCGAGCGCGCCCCCACGGTCATCGTCGAGAACGGCGTGGTGCGCACCGACGGAGAGACGATCCTGGGCGCCGACGACAAGGCGGCAGTAGCGCCGCTGCTCATGGTGCTCCGCGACCTGGCGCTCGAGCCGCCGGCCGCGGACGTGGAGATCGTGTTCACCGTCGCCGAGGAGATCGGCCTGCAGGGCGCCAAGGCGCTCGACCCCGCCGCTTTGGCCGCCGCGACGGTCTTCGTCTTCGACAGCGAGGGAGAGCCGGGCACGGTCATCACCGCCGCGCCGACCCTGAAGGCCATCGAGGCCGAGTTCCGCGGCGTCGCCGCGCACGCCGGCATCGAGCCTCAGCACGGGCGCAGCGCGATCGTCGCCGCGGCCCGCGCTCTGGCCGACATGGATCTCGGCCGCATCGACGACGAGACCACGGCCAACGTGGGCCTCATCGAAGGCGGCAGCGCCGTGAACATCGTCGCCGAGCGCTGCGTGGTGCGCGCCGAGGCGCGCAGCCGCGACGAGGCCAAGCTCGCCGCGCAGGTGGCCGGCATGATCGGCGCCATGTCCGTGGCCGCCGGCGACGCCGGCATCGATGTGGAGATCGAGGTGGACGAGCACTTTCGCGGCTACGCGCACGCCGCCGATGCGCTTCCCCTGCGCATCGCCGACGCCGCTCTGGCCGAGGCGGACCTCGCGGCGCGCTACATCGGCGGCGGCGGCGGCTCGGACGCCAACGTCTTCAACGCGAGGGGCCTGCCCGCGCTCACGCTGGGCGTGGGGTTCGAGCATGTGCACTCGCCCCACGAGTGCATCCGCCTCGAGCGGCTCGAAGAGCTCTACCGTCTCGGCCACGCTCTGGTGCGGGCGGCCGGACGCACGCCCGCCTAGGCGGGCGTGCGTGGCGCCTCCCGCCGCCGGCCGCCCTGCCCCGCCTCCCGACCGCGACGTCCAGGAGTTCCTCGACTACGTGCGCTTCGAGCGCGGCATGAGCATCAACACGGTGAGCGCCTACGGGCGCGACCTCGTGAGGTTCGCGGCCTTTCTCGCCGAGAGCGGCGGGCGACCGGCGGCGGCCTCGGTGCACGACGTGCAGGACTTCTTCGCCGGCAGCGGCGGCGACGGCGCCGCCTCCAGCGTGGCGCGCCGCACGGCCAGCCTGCGCGCTTTCTACGCCTACCTCGTGCGCGAGGGCCTGCGCGAGAGCGATCCCGCGGCCGGCCTGCGCACGCCCAAGCTGCCGCAGCAGCTCCCCCGCGTGCTCTCGGTCGAGGAGGTGGAGGCCGTGCTCGCCAAGGTCGTGCCCGGCGGCCCGCTGGGCCAACGCGACCTGGCAGCGCTCGAGCTGCTGTACGGCTGCGGGCTGCGCGCCGGCGAGCTCGTGGGCCTGCGCGAGGGCGACGTGGACCTCGAAGGCGGCCTCGTGCGCTGCGTGGGCAAGGGCGACAAAGAGCGCGTGGTCCCCATGGGAGCGGCGGCGGCGGCGGCTCTGGGCCGCTACCTGCAGGGCGGCCGCCGCGAGCTGCTGCGCGGCCGCCGCCGAGCTGAGCTCTTCTTGAACGCGCGTGGCGCTCCGCTTACGCGCCAGGGTCTCGATTACCGTCTGCGCAAGATCCTCGCGCGCGCCGACATGAGCGGGCAGGCCAGCGCCCACACCTTCCGCCACTCGTTCGCCACGCACCTGCTCGCCGGCGGCGCCGACCTGCGCAGCGTGCAGGAGATGCTCGGCCACGCCAGCGTGGCGACCACCCAGCTCTATACTCACGTCACTGTGGAGCATCTCCGTGAGGTCTTTCTGGAGACACACCCGCGGGCGCGACGCCGCAAGGGCAGCGCGCCCTCCGCCGAGGGCGCTTGCGCCGCCGGCGGGCGAGAGGAGGAGCCGACATGACGCGCGTGTTCATCTGCGTCCTCGACGGCTGCGGGGCCGGCGAGCTGCCCGACGCCGCCGCCTACGGCGACGTCGGCTCCGACACCCTGCGCCACGTGCTCGAGCGCAGCGACGTCAGGCTGCCCAACCTCGACGGGCTGGGGCTCGGCGAGGTCGTGGGCCTCCCGCGCGGAGCGCCGTGGCCCACGGCGACCTACGGCCGCCTCGTGGAGCACGGCGCCGGCAAAGACACCACTACGGGTCACTGGGAGATGATGGGCGTCGTCCTCGAGCGCCCGTTCCCCACCTATCCTCACGGTTTTCCGCCCCAGGTAATGGGACCGTTTGAGCGCGCCATCGGCCGCGGCGTGCTCTGCAATCGCCCGGCCTCGGGCACCGGCATCCTCGACGAGCTCGGCGACGAGCATGTCGCCAGCGGCCGGCCGATCGTGTACACGTCGGCCGACTCGGTCTTCCAGATCGCCTGTCACGAGGACGTCGTGCCCGTGCCCGAGCTGTACCGCTGGTGTGAGATCGCCCGCGAGATCCTGCACGGCCCGCACGCCGTGGGCAGGGTGATCGCGCGCCCGTTTGCCGGCGTCTCCGGCGCCTACGAGCGCACGCCGCGCCGCCGCGACTTTTCGCTGGCACCGCCGCGCCCGACGTATCTCGACCTGCTGCACGAGCGCGGCGTGCCGGTCGTCGGCGTCGGCAAGATCGGCGAGATCTTCGTGCAGCGAGGCGTCGACGTGGACGACCACACCACCGACAATGCCGCCGGCATCGCCGCCTGCACCCGGCACCTCACGGAGATGGACGACGGGCTACTCTTCGCCAATCTGGTCGATTTCGACCAGGTATGGGGTCATCGCAACGACGTGCCGGGCTTCGCCGCGGGGCTGGCCGCCGTGGACGCGGCGGTCGGCGTGTGGCGGACCTTGCTGCGCGACGGGGACGTCATGCTGCTCTGCGCCGACCACGGCGTCGACCCGACGACGACGAGCACCGACCACTCGCGTGAGCACTCGCCGCTTCTGGCCCTCGGCCTCGCCCCGGGACGCTACGACGGCGCCCAGGAGGACGTGGGCGCCACGGCCTTCGCGCGTCTCACCGGCGAAGCGCCTCCGCTGCCCGGCCGGGCGATCGCCTGATGCCGTCTGCCGCGCACGCGCTGGGCCGCGTGGCCGCCTTCGGCGCGCAGGCGGCCGTGGTGTTCGGTTCGGGGCTCGCCGCCCTGCCGCCGGGAGCCGCGCTGAGCGCCGAGATCGGCTACGCGGAGCTCGGCTGGCCGTGCACGACCGTGCCAGGGCACGGCAACGTCCTGCAGCTCGTTGAGGTCGAGGAGGGGGAGGCCGCAGGGCTTCGCCTGGCCCTGGCCTGCGGGCGCCCGCACGGCTACGAAGGCTGGTCGCCCGAGGAGCTGGAGCGCCCCGTGCGCGCTCTGGCGGCAGCGGGCGTCGCGCAGTTCGTGCTGACCAACTCCAGCGGGGCGCTGCGCGCGGCCGTCACGCCGGGTGATCTCGTCGTGTGCAGCGCCGTCGTCGATCTGCAGGCTCCGCCGCCGGGCGGCGCGCCGCCCAGCCTCGGCGTCTGCACGCCGGAGGAGGCCGCGGCGGTGGCCGCTGCGGTGGCGCCGGCGCCGGCGCGCACCGGCGTCTACGTCGCCGTCGCCGGGCCGCAGTTCGAGACGCCGGCGGAAGTTGCCTGGCTGGCAGGCCACGGCGACGTCGTGGGCATGTCGGCGGCGCCCGAGGTGCGCGCCGTGCACGCCGCCGGCGCCGCCTGCTGCCTCCTCGCGCTGGTCGTCAACCGGGCTGCCGCTGTAGGCTCGCACG
This sequence comes from uncultured Thermoleophilia bacterium, assembly GCA_903862845.1. Taxonomy (GTDB): domain Bacteria; phylum Actinomycetota; class Thermoleophilia; order UBA2241; family UBA2241; genus CAIXSE01. The sequence continues at coordinate 2,165 of CAIOZS010000137.1, read as the reverse complement.
AAGACGTGCTCGCCTTTGGCGGCCGTCTTGCCGGGACGCTGGCCGCCGGGCTCGGCGCCGTCGTGACGGCGCGCTGGCCCGGCCCACTCTGACGTTGCCGAGGAGGACGCCTCGTGGACTTCGTGAACGACGTGATCGCCTGGAAACGAGACGGCCGCGAGCTTGACGCCGCGCGCCTGCGCGCCTTTGTCGACGGCGTGGTCGACGGCTCCGTACCCTCGTACCAGGCCAGCGCCCTGCTCATGGCGATGGTGCTGCGCGGCCTCAGCGACGGCGAGACGGTGGAGCTGGCGCGCGCCATGGTGGAGAGCGGCAAGATGCTCGACCTGCGCGTCGTGCATCGCCCCGTGCTCGACAAGCACTCCAGCGGCGGCGTCGGCGACAAGGTGACGCTCGTGCTCGCGCCGCTGGTCGCGGCCTGCGGCGCCGTCTTCGGCAAGATGTCGGGGCGCGGGCTGGGGCACACCGGCGGCACCCTCGACAAGCTGGAGTCCATACCTGGGTTTCGCGTGCAGCTCCCGCAGGGGGAGTTCGTCCGCCAGCTCGAGCGTATCGGCGTCGCCGTCGTGAGTCAGAGCGAGCGCGTCGTGCCCGCCGACCGCATCCTGTACGCGCTGCGCGACGTGACGGGCACCGTCGAGTGCGACGGGCTCATCGCAGCCAGCATCATGGCCAAGAAGGTGGCCAGCGGCACGTCGGCGCTGGTCCTCGACATCACGGTGGGGAGGGGCGCCTTCATGAGCGACCTCGACCGCGCCCGCGATCTGGGCCGCCTGTGCCGGCTCATCGGGGCCGCCTACGAGCGCCCCACGACCTGCATCTTCACGAGCATGGAGTCGCCTCTGGGGCGCACCGTGGGCAACCGCCTCGAGGTGGAAGAAGCCTGGCAGGTGCTCGGCGGGGAAGGCCCGGAAGACGTGCGCGAGGTGACGCTCACGCTGGCCGGCGCCCTGCTCGCCCTCTCGGACCTCGGCGTCGACGAGGCCGAAGGACGCAGGCTGGCGGAGGCGGCGCTCGCCGACGGCCGCGCCGCGGAGCACTTCGAGCGCTGGTGCTTCGTGCAAGGGGGGCGCTGGAAGCCCGGCGAGTTCCACCGGCTGGCGGCCCACGAAGCGCGTGCGGGCCGCGCCGGCTACGTCACGGCGGTGGACGCCAAGGCCGTCGGGCAGGCGGCGCAGATCGCCGGTGCCGGCCGTCAGAGGATCGACGACACCGTCGATCCCGCCGCCGGCGTGTGGCTCGAGCGCGTCGTCGGCGACGGCGTGGAGGCCGGAGACCTGCTGGCGGCCGTCTTCGCGCGGGACGCGGCACGGCGCGCGGCGGCCAGTCAGGTGCTGGAGGGCGCCTTCACGATCGGCGAGGCGCCGCCGCCGCCCGGGCAGCTCGTGCTGGGCCGCCTGGAGGCGGAGGCGTGACGCGGCGTCGGCGGCGTCGGGCCAGACGCCGCCGCCCGGATCTGAGCCGTGCCCGTGGACTGCGCGCGGCGCGGCCGCCGCAGCCGTGGGAGCCGCTTCGGCGGGGTAGTGCTGCGAGGGAAGACAAGGAATGCCGGCGAATCCTTGTCTTCCCCCCCGGCGAGCGAGCCTGTGGACGACCGCGGGCGAGTCGACAGTCAAGGAATCCCTGTCTTCCTTTTTCGCACTACCCCGCGCCGGAGCCGCCGCGGTCGCCGCGGCCGCCGGCGCCACCCGGCGGGGTAGTGCGAATCGGCAAGATAAGAAGACCGCCCTTCCTTGTCTTACTGATTCGCGACATGCCGCCGCGGCCGCCCGCTGCCCGCCTCGCGAAGGGCCTGCCGTGAGAATCGTCGGCGGGGAGTGGAGGGGGCGGCCGCTCGTCGCGCCGGCCGGCCGTAGCACCCGGCCGACCTCCGACAAGGTGCGCGAGGCCATGTTCGACGTGCTCCTCGCGCTGCCGGAGGTGCGCGCCCGCGCCGCGGCCGCGCCGGCCGCCGGCCCGCTTGGCGCTCACGTCGTCCTCGACCTGTTCGCGGGCAGCGGCGCCCTCGGCGTCGAGGCGCTGTCGCGCGGCGCCGACGCCTGCACGTTCGTCGAGAACGAGCGCAGCGCGCTGCGCGCGCTGCGCGCCAATCTGGAGCGTCTGGGCCTCACGGCCGGGGGAGGCGCCGGGCGCGAGGAGCGCGGCGCGGACGGGCGCGCGGCGCG
>CAIOZS010000136.1 GCA_903862845.1 uncultured Thermoleophilia bacterium | reverse complement strand
CTAGACTCCGCGTCCTCGCGCCAGGCTCCTTGGGTCGCTCGCTCTGATGACCGCAACCACCCTTGCGATCTCGTCCCGCGTCAGGGTGACTGAGCAAGGCAGATTGACGAGCCGCTCATAGAACCAGAGTGCCCGCTCGACCTGGTATGCCTGCATGCCCATGTACGGCGTCTGGAGGTGGTTGGGGTACCACAACGGGCGTGCCTGGATGTCGGCGGCGAGGCAGGCGCGCAGTAGCCCGTCCTTCGCCGGAGCATCGGTGCACTGGTACGCGTAGAACCAGCAGTTGGCGTCACTCCACGCTGGCTGCTGCAGCAGCCGGCTCGCGCCAGCCTCTCCCAGAGCCCGCTCGTACTCGGCGAAATTCGCACGCTTAGTGGCCACGCGCTCATCGAGGGTCTCGAGCTGCGCAAGGCCGAGCGCGGCGAGCACGTTGTTCATCCGGTAGTTGTAGCCCACGGTGTGGTGGATGTACTCGATACCGGCTTCCTTGGCCTGCGTGGTGAGGGAGCGCGCGCCCTGGGCGAGCGCGTTGTCGTCGGTCAGGATGGCGCCGCCGCCGCCGCTCGTGACGATCTTGTTGCCGTTGAAGCTGAGACAGCCGAGAGGCGCGAGCCCGCCGCACCTTCTGCCCTTGTACGAAGAGCCGAGCGCCTCGCTGGCGTCTTCGATCACCGCCAGCGAGTACTCGTCGGCCAGATCGAGTAGGGCATCCATGTCAACAGGCGTGCCGAAGACGTGCACCGGGATGACGGCCGCGATCCGTCGTCCTGTCGTCCGGTTGGTCATGATCCCGTCGGCCTCCGCGCACTCTTCCGCGAGGAAGCGGCGGACGGCGGCGGCGTCCATGCCGCAGTACTCGTCGCAGTCGACGAAGACAGGGAACGCGCCGACGTAGCGCACCGCGTTGACGGGAGCGATGAATGTCACGGCCGGCACGATGACCTCATCGTTTGCTCTGACACCCGCGAGGATGAGTGAAACGTGGAGTGCAGAGGTCCCGCAGTTGCAGGCCACCGCGTGGCCCACGCCCACATAGGCGGCGAGCGCACGTTCAAACCGCCCAATGTACTCGCCGTTGGAGGAGACCCACCCGCTCTGCAGACAGTCGGTGACGTACTCCAGCTCTCGTCCCTGCTGGGCGGGTTCGCTGAGGGGTATCACGAGCGCGTCACCTCACGAGTTCCGGTAGCGGGCGGCGTACGGGTCGGCGATGAGGCCGTTGCCCACCCCGCCGGCGATCTCCCGAATCCCGTCGGCCAAGCGCATCCGTGGTTCGAAGCCCAGAGCCTTGATGCGGTCGAAGTTCACCCGATAGTCCCGCGGGTCCTCGGCCTTTTCCACGTTGATCACCTTCACGGGCATCTGTCTGCCAATCTCGTCGGCGATCATCTGTTTCTGGTAGTTCTCGTCGTTCGAGCCGACATTGAACGTCCTGCCCGACACGCGGTCGCTGGGAGTCTCGAGTACGAGTAGAACCGCGCGCGCGACATCGCTTACGTGGCAGTAGGGGCGCCAGAACTGCGGACCGTAGATCTCCAGCTCGCCCTTGAGGAGAGCGTCTCGCACGAACTCGTTGATCGTGAGATCGAACCGCGGCCGCAGCGAGAGGCCATAGACGGTCGCGAAGCGCAAGACGGTGAAGTCAACGGAGGTGGAGCGATCTAGCAAATAGCGCTCGAACTTGACCTTGAGCTCGGCATACAGGCTGACTGGACGCAACGGCGCTTCCTCGTTCAGTATCTGCTTCTCATCCATCTTGCCGTAGTTGCTGCAGGTGGAGGCGAAGATGAAGCCTCTGACGCCGTGACGCTCGCACAGCTCGAAGAGCTTCTTGGATCCGTCCCAGATGGTGCGCTCGGCCAGCTCGGGCTGCGCTTTGCAGGCCGGGTCCCCGACGATCGAGGCCAGATGGACGACGGCGTCGAACCGGTGACGCGCGAAGAGCTTCTCGACCTGGTCGGCGTCGGTGATGTCGGTCTTCGAGAACGTGAATGCCGGAAGCGACAGCAGGTCGAGAAGCGACTCGCCGCCGAACAGCAGGGCGTCGGCAGCGACAACCTGATACCCGCGAGACAGCAGGTCGCGCGTGACGACCGAGCCGATGTACCCGGCTCCGCCTGTTACCAGAATGGTCTGTGATGCGGACACTGCCTGCGACCTCCGGATTCGGACTGCTGATGGAGACGTGACTGGGCCAGTCTACCAGCGAAGTCCGGGCAGATGGGGTGAGAAGGCCTTCCTCCGCGGTGAGCCGATGTGACGGTAGATAGGGTAGGGTCAGGGGGGCCTTCGCCTTGCGCCGGCTCTGAGGCCTTGGCGACGAACCGAAACGGAGAGGCGGAGCAAGGCAAATGGATCACAGCATCGTCATCCCGACTCGCAACCATCCCGAACGATTGGCGACCTGCCTCTCGTCGATCATGGAGGCTCGCAACTCGTCCTGGGAGTATGAAGTGCTCGTCATGGACAACAGTGACTACCACGTGCGTGCGGCGAATGCGCATGTCGTGGAGTCATGCGCCGACTCCCGTTTTCGCTACCTGCCGATGACTGAAGTGGGCCTCATGGCGGCGAGACACCAAGGAGTGGAGGCTGCGGGCGCCGCCATCGTCAGCTTCGTCGACGATGACGAGCTTGTGCTTCCCGGTTGGTTCGAAGGCGTCCGATCGTGCTTGCGAGATTCCGAGGTGGCGCTCGCGACCGGGCCCTTCGTGCCCCGCTTCGAGGCCAAGCCCCCAAGCTGGCTGGAGTACCTCTGGCAGACTGACAGGAACGGTCGCCACATGGGTTACCTGACACTCCTGGACGCTGGCGATGTCGAAAGGGACATCGAACCCAGGATGGTGTGGGGCGGCAACCTGACCGTTCGGAAGCGCGTCTTCGCGGAGGTTCGAGGCTCCCATCCAGACTACATCCCATCCCCTTGGGAAGCCTTTCAGGGGGATGGCGAGGTGGGCCTTACAGTCAAGGTCGGCGCTGCGGGGTATCGCGCCAGGTACTCGCCAGATTGCGCGGTGCTTCACGAGGTGCCGGCCGAGCGGATGACCCTCGAGTATCTGTGCAGGAGGGCCTGGTTCGTAGGCCTTCACACTTCCTTTACCCAGGCGCGACGCGAGCATGGGATGGGCGCCGACCGCGGGGTGCCCGTTGCGTCTGTCATGCTCAGACAGCCCTTCCTGAGGCGTGCAGCAGGGCGGGTGCGTCGCGTGGCAAGCGCACGCTTGGCGCGCGTGATCGTCCCGACCAGACCCGCTACCGCGGCGGAGCAGACGGCCGCAGGCGTGCGGCGGCAACTCGCCGACGCGCACCGAGAGGGCTATCTCTGGCATCGGGAGAAGCTGGAGAGCGTGCCCGGGCTGCGCGCGTACGTGTGCCGTCCCGATTTCCTTGGCGAGAATGCGGCCTTGCCGCTTGAGGCGGCGCAGGACTGACCGAGGAGGGGCAGCCGACAAACAGGCCACAGGTCGCGGCAATACCGTTGCGCCCTACGCGAAGGCGCCACTGACGGCCCGACCGAGGCTGATCCAGGCCACGACCAGAGGCGACCTACCCGCCGGGAGAGACAGCGCCTTTCTCGATGACGCGGTGCCGTTGGCGAAAGTCCTCACGGATCGACCCCGTCGCCAGCGGCGGGCGGGCGGATCTGTGCTCCTGGCGACAAGCCCCCGTAGACGGGAAGGAACGAACTCAGCAGGGAGCTCGGGTTGGCGACCGAGAGGGTCACGCCGTTCGGCCGCAGTACGGACGAGTCGAGTAGACGCAAGTAGTCGGGGATGGGAACAGCCACCTCCCAAGCGGTCGCCGTTGGATCGACCGTCACGTGGACCTGGCTGTTCCCATCCGTCGGCGGTCCGGCTGCCCCCCTGAGAACATCGCTGTTCGTCTCCCAGAAGTAGCGGGAGTCGTTCAAGTCGACTCCGACCAACACGATCTCCTCATACCCGGCCAAGAAGGCGAAGAGCACGAGGGCGCTCAGACTCGCCCGGTGATGGACCATGGCGCGGAGGTCACGGCTGCCATGACGCCAGAACGGCCGAGAGTGATCCAGCACCCAGGCGACCAAGTCGACCGACGTGGTGCGTAGGTAGTAGGGCGCATAGAAGAAGAGGCTGTCGCGCAGCTGGGAGGGCAAGGGATAGGCAACCCCGTTGGACCGTAGCCAGCACTTGGATTCGACAATGATGGGCATACCTTCGAAATCTGGAAGCCGTCGACCGAGCAGCTGCACCTGGTACCTGTCTTCCATGTCTCCCGGCAGAGACCTCGTGCCGAGTTCAATGAAGTAGAAAGTAGGCACGAAGTCATGGACCAGCCAGAGGTTGAACCCGATGCTGTCGTGCCTGCCGACAACGGCCCAGTCGGCTTCGGTAAGATGGTTCACGGACGAGCCGCTGCCCAATACGAACACGGTGCTCGACCGCTTCCTCGCAGCGATATCCAGATCGTCGACAGTCTGAAGGGTCCCCTGCGACCGCATCGACGAGAGGCGCTGTCTCGCGCGCTTGGTCCTTCGTGCATCCCTCGAGACCGTGTCCAGCTCATGATGGAGCCGGCCTGCCGGCATGCCGACCGGGCGGCTCAGCGCGACGCCGGCGACCGCCAGGAGCACATCCCTTGCGCTGGCTCCCACCCTACTGCCGCGCCAGCGAGCGTGGTGGTAGGCCCGATTCACGATACTCATGAGATTCTCCGCTCGCGGCAGGCGAAGGCAACATGCCACGACGTGAAAGGTCGGTTGGCCGAACTGTCAGGCGAAGCGCAGCTGCCATCGAGCGGCGCGCGCCGCAAGGAACCGGTGCGTTTGGTCAACTTCGCCGTCTTGCCAGAAGGACTCACAAGTACCCCGACTCGACAGTATGGGTAAGTTCACCCTCCTTGTAGAATCGCCACGTCCGTGGAACGTAGACTGGGGAGCCGCGGCGGAGGTGAGTGAGCGCCATTGGTCCGCGGAGGGGTATGGCGTCGATGCCGTCGTCGGTAACACGGAAGCGCGCCACGGTCCTCCTGTCGATGAGATCGGCGATTCCCTCGCCGCTGCGAACGAACAGCTTCACCTCATACACTCTGGGCGTCAGCGGCAGAAGGGGAATGTGACATTCGACGACGCCGGATCCCTCAGCTTCAGCTGGTCCCGGACCATCGATCAGCATGCTGGTCTCGAAGATACCAGTTTCCCCCTGATGGAAGCGCAGATTGAACAACGGCTGATAGATCCGATGTGGGCAGTGATACCGGATTCGGATGGTGCACTCGGACAGGAAGGGGAGCTCCTCACAAGGTTCGCCGTTGGCTGCCAGCAGCTCAACAGACTCGATGACCATGGCCTGACCGGTCCGCTGTGCTGACGCGGTCTCGTGGCCGGCCGCGTCTCTGGCGTCGAAGAAGGCGCGCGTCGCCACGGTGCCGCGCCCTTCGTAGGCCACCCCTTCTTCCTCAGAGTCACGCATGGCCTGCATCTCCTGGGCGTCCAGATACGAACGTACGACTTCGGCGGCGGGGCCGTGCTCGCGCACCCTACCGTGCTCCAGCCAGAGAGCCGAGTCACAGAGAGCTTCGACCTGGAAGAGGCTGTGCGTGACGAAGACGATCGCCTTGTCCGACTTGCGAAGTGCATCCATGCGCCGCATGCACTTCTCCTGAAACGCCATGTCGCCGACAGACAGCACTTCATCGATGAGGAGAACATCGGGGTCGAGTTGGCTGACGACCGCGAAGCCGAGACGCGCCTTCATCCCCGAACTGTAGTTCTGAACGGGAGTATCGATGAAGCCCTCGAGGCCGGCGAACTCCACGATATCAGGCATCACGCGATCGGTCTGTGCCTTGCTTAGGCCAAGGACTGCAGCGTTGATGCGGACGTTCTCGCGCCCGGACAGGATGGGGTTGAACCCGGCGCCGAGCTCAATAAGGGCTTGCACCTCCCCGCGCAGGGTCAAAGCGCCCGCGTCAGGTTTCATCAGGCCGTTCAGCATCTTGAGGAGCGTGCTCTTGCCTGAGCCGTTCACGCCGATGAGGCCGAGCATCTCGCCGCGGTGCACCGTGAAGCTGACGTCGTCCAGCGCCCAGAACTCGTCACGCCGCAAGCGGCCAGGTGCACTGCGCCGACCAACAGCCTCGGCCCCGATATCTCGAACCCCGTACCAGAGCGACCGTTTCAGCCGGCGGCAGAAGCGCTTGGAAAGCCCGCGGCAGACCACAAGCTCATCCGCACCCGTCATGATCCCAGCCGCTCTACGATGATGGGGACGGCCAAGCGGAACAGCACCCACCCGATCCCAAACAGCACCAAGCAGACACCCATGATGGCCAGGGTGGCAGGCAAGTTCAACGTGTCCCCCGTTATCACAAGGTCCCGCGCGCAAAGCACGAGCGGCGAAAGTGGGTTGTAGTGCATGATCGTGCCGAGCACGCCGCTCGATGGCGGCGCGAACGCGACTGGGGTCACGAGCATCAGAGCGCTCGTCAGCAGCACGAGACCGAACGTGATGTCCTGGTAAAGAGCACCGAGAGGAACCAACAGAACGCCCACCATGATGCCGAACAGCATCAGGCCGATCGCCGGGATGATCGCGAGAGGTGCGGTCGGCGCGATGTGCGGTCGCAGAATGGCAAGGCAGACGGCAAGCAGCGCGATGCGAATGATGAAGCCGAGGAGTGTTTGCGCCACGGCCGTGAGCAGCAGCGCCTCTCGGGGGAAACGCACCTTGATCAGGAGTGACCGCGAAGCGGTCACCGCTCTCAGTGGAGCAGTCATGCCGTCAGAGAAGAGACCGAAGAAGACCGTGCCCGTGAGGACGTAGACGGGGTACGACATCCCCAGATCATTGCTGACGAGCACATTGGCCGAGTTCAAGAGTATGAAGATCGCGCTGGTCGCCAGCGGAGGAAGGATCGCCCAGAAGTAGCCCAACGCCGACTGACGGTACTGGGCGGCGGTGTCTCGGACAAACAATCGCCAGGCCAGCTCCCTGCCCGCTACCAGGTCCGAGCCCATGCTATGAAGCAGGCGGAGCGGACGCCGCAACTCGGAGTCAGGCGTGTACGTACGCTCTTCGGCATGCAAGTCTCGCGGCAAAGCGACCCCTTCTATCGGCGGCTGTGCATCGTCAACTGGCACACGCGACCGGGCGCGTCACAGGGCACTGGCGCCTGACCGGTCATGCAACGCTGTCCAGCACTGCCGCCGACACCTCGTCGACCTGCTGCTCGGTGAGGGCGGTTCCCGATGGCAGGTACAGGCCTTGGCGGGCGAGCATCTCCGTGATCGGGTAGTGCTCGGCCTCGAACAAGCCCATGCGGAGGAAGGCGGGCTGTTCGTGCATCCCGAGGAAGAACGGCCGCGTCTGGACTCCGCGTGCCTGCAGTCGCTGCACCAGCTCCGCGGCTTGAGCTGGAGCAGTGCCACAGTCGGCCTTGAGCACTACCCCGTACATCCAGAACGTGCTGCGCGCCCATTCGCGCTCAACGGGGCGCTGCAGGGCCTCACACGATGCCAAGCGCTCGGAGTATGCCGCCGCCATGGTGCGCTTGTGCGCCACGATCTCGTCGACACGGTCGAGTTGCGCCACGCCGAGGGCCGCCTGCATGTTGGTCATCCTGTAGTTCTCGCCGAGTTCCTCGTGGTAAAAGCGCCGCTCGCTGCGAAAGCACAGGTTGCGGTACGACCGCGCGTGAGCCGCCCAGTCGTCGTCGTCGGTGAGGACCATGCCACCTTCGCCGGTGGTGATGATCTTGTTGGCATAGAAGCTGAAGCAGGAGATGTCGCCGAGGCCGCCGCAGCGACGGCCTTTGTACTCGGCGCCGTGGGCCTCGGCCGCGTCTTCGATGAGGACCAGACCATGACGATCAGCCATCTCGCGCAGAGGGTCCATGTCGGCGGGGTGCCCGTACATGTGCACGGGCATGATGGCGCGTGTGCGCGCCGTGATGCGCGCGGCGACCTGGTCGACGTCGAGACACCAGGTCTCCGGGTCGCAATCGACCAGCACCGGCAGCCCGCCGTTCCTGGTGATGGCCTGGGCACACGAGACGATCGTGAACGACGGCAGGATGACCTCGTCGCCGGGCTGCAGTCGGATACAGCTGACGGCTACGTCCAGCGCCGCCGTACCGCTGGAGACGGCGACGCCGTGTTTCATGCCGCAGTACTCTGCCCAGCGCCGCTCGAACTCGTCCAGGTAGCGCCCCGCCGACGACACCCAGCCGCTGCGCACGCAGTCCGTAACGAGCTCGAGCTCACGCTCGCCGAACGTTGGTTCGTTGACGGGGATCACCTAGAAGCGCTCTTTCTCGCACTCGAGGTACGGGCCCTGCTTCACCTCGAGGAAGAGCGTGTCCTCCAGCATGCGGAACCCGTGGCCACCGCCGACCATGAGCACCAGGTCGCCGGCGCTGACCTCACGGCTGGCCACAAGGTCCTTTGCGTCGTCGTACACGTCGAGCGTGCAACGACCCTTGCGGACGAGGAGAACCTCGGACGTCCCCACGATATGCCGCTCGAGCGGCAGGTGCAGGTGGCGTTGTACCTCCCCGCCGGCCGGATAGGCGATGAAGCCCACTTGCTGCTTGTAGTCAGGGGGTGTGATGAATGTAGTGGCATTGGGAGCGAGCTCGGCGCGGATGATGTAGCACAGCTCCGCGCCGTCCTTGGCGATGATCTCGAAATCGGAGGCCGATGGCGCCATCAGATCATGCTCCTCTTGCCCGCTACCCAGGCGCATTCCTGAGCCATGCCACTCGCGAGGTTCGTCGTGGGCCGGTACCCTGTCAACTCCGTCGCTCGGCTCACATCCGCCCATGTGTCCCGCACGTCGCCGGCTTCGACGTGCTGCACGTTCAGCCGCGGTCGCACGTTCATCACCTCGCCAAGCGTGGCGATCGCCTCGGCGAGGCTCACCCTGTTGCCGCCGCCGAGGTTCATCACGGCGCCGGGCGGAGCCCCTTGCGCCAGCACCAGCCCCTCGACGATGTCGTCCACGTAGGTGAAGTCGCGCGTCTGCGCGCCGTCGCCGTAGATCACGATCTCGCGGTCCTCCAGCATGCCTTTGATGAACTTGTGGAAGGCCATGTCAGGGCGCTGGCGCGGGCCATACACGGTGAAGAAGCGCAGCGCCACTGCGTCGAGCCCGTGGTTGGCGCAGTAGAGGCCGCAGAGGTGCTCGCCGGCCAGCTTGGTAACCCCGTAGGGCGAGCGCGGGCGCGGCACCATGTCTTCGCGCAACGGTAGCTCGTCCTGGTCGCCATACACCGAAGAGGACGAGGCGTAGATCAGCTTCGGCACCGCTGCGGCGACGCAGGCCTCGAGCAGCCGCTGCGTGGCCAGCACGTTGTTGCGCGTGTAGACCTCGAACGAGCTGCCCCAGCTTGCGCGCACGCCGGCCTGGGCGGCGAGGTGGTAGACGCAGGCCGCTCCGCCCAGTATCGCCGACATGTCGGCGTCGAGAATGTTCGCCTCGTGCAGGGTGCAGGCGGAGTTGGCCAGCGCGCCCTCGAGGTTCGCCTCTTTGCAGGCGCGCGGGTAGTAGTCCTCGAACGAGTCGATGCCGACCACTGTGTGCCCGTCGGCGAGTAGCCTGTCGGTCAGGTGCGAACCGATGAAGCCGGCGCAGCCGGTGACGACGATGTGGCCGCTCACGACCTCCGTCCTCCCCGCGTTCGCTTCACAGGTTGCACCCCTTCGTCGTCATGTCGGCCCATTGTATCTTCTCCGGCGACCGGCGGGCGGGCGGCCACGACGCTGGCGGTGAAATCGACAGACGCCCGGCGCAAGCGTCGGCAGCACGGGCGGGCCCATCACCAGCGGCCCCACTGCCAGTGCGACCCGTGGGATGGGGATATCATCCGCCTGCGGTGCCTCCGCGGCCTTCGCTTCTCGCCTGATCATTGTCGTTGTGACCCTGACGGTGTGCACTCACCTTCTTCTTCTTCACCGGGGGGTTCGGCGCGGGCATGCCCGGGAACGTGAGCCGGCAAGTCCCTTGGGCGGACGCCAGCAATCGGATGAGCGCACACGTCCTGTCTTCATGCGCCTACGTGTGGAATGGTGGACAGGGCCAGGCTGCCCCCAGGCGCGTGCGTTCATGGAGCGTGAGAGATCCACCGATCTCTCGCGGGACGAGTGGATGCGCATCCCGTCGACATCCCAACCTTGCCTTCGACTGGCAGGACCTCGCTGTCGTGGGCGACGACGGCCGGTCTTCAGGCATGGTCGTCGCCTTTCCTCGGCAACGCTGACTGCAGTCGAGTCTGAGCCGAGACGGCGAAAAGTCAGGGGACTGGCGCGATTCCATCCGCCGGCAGTCCGGACGGAGCGGCCGGCTCCGTGACGCCGACGGCGGGAGCGCCTGGCGTGCCCAAGCGTGTCGCACTATGCTAGGTGGGCGGCGCAGAATCGCCGAACGTCAGACCGCACCAAGCATGGCGGTGGGAGGCTATGTCGAAGATCATCTACGCCTGCACCCGGCGTCGCCTCTTCGATCCGCCGCAGGCTCAGCGGCTCGCCGAGGTGTGCAAGCGGTTGGAGCCGGACAACGCGACACAGTCGGCGCACTCCTGCGTGGTCGTCAACGAGCGCGTCGCCTTCGCAGTCTCGGGTGACCACCGGCCGCTCACTGAGAACCGAAGCAGTGTTCTCTTGGGAATCCTGTATGACGGGTCCACGACGTGGCACGAGCCGCTCGCCGATTTCCCTGATGGCTCGTTCGCGATCTTTCGCGACAGACGGGACTGCCTCGAGGTGGTGAGCGATGCCGCCGCATCCAGGACCATCTGGTACTACTTCGATGACGAGACCTTCGTAGCCTCGACCTCTCAGAGGGCCATCGTCATGTTCGTCGGTGGCTTCTGCTTCGACGAGAGGGTGATCCCATGGATGATCTCAACGGGATCCTTGGGGCCTGTGCTGTCATGGGACACGCGGCTGACTCGCCTTCCGGTCGATTCCTCGGTCATCCTCGACAAGCGAGCGTGGTCCATCTCGACTCGCCAGGTGCCTGTCCGGTTCGTCGAGAAGAGCCGCACCGATCAGGAGCACGAGGCACTCCTGCGAGACGCCATAGTCTCTGCAGTCGCGCCTCTCGGGACACTTGACTGGGGAACGTGGAGGTTGCCGCTCTCGGGGGGCTACGACAGCAGGGGACTTCTGTGCTTCCTTCGCGGAGACGGATCGTCGGCCGACAACCTTACGACCGTCACGTGGGGGCTCGCGAAGTCGCTCTCTGAGGACGGCAATGACGCCCGGATCGCTGCGCAGCTGGCTGCGGTCCTGGGCGTCAGACACGAGTACTACCACACGGATCCGTCTGGCGAGGCGATCGAGTCCGTGGTCAACAGGTTCCTGCTCTGCAGTGAGGGCCGCATCGACCACATTGCCGGCTACGCGGACGGGCTGGCTCTTTGGGCGCAGCTGCAGCGCGAGGGCGTCGAAGGCATCATTCGGGGCGACGAGGCATTTGGCTGGTCGCCCGTAGGATCGCAGCGCGCGGTCCGACATGCCGTAGGCTGTGCCTTGTGCTCGGACTACGCAAACCTGGAGGACGCGACCAACGCTCTCGGGCTGCCCGCTCAGGAGCTACCGGCCGACTTGCAGGCCTCAGACGGCGAGTCGCTAAGCGCCTGGCGAGACAGGCTCTACCAGACCTATCGCCTGCCGACGATCCTGGCTGCGCTATCCGACCTGAAGTTCGCGTACGTCGAACAGGCCAGCCCTCTTCTCTCGCGTCAAGTTCTGAACCAAGTGAGAGAGATGCCGGACCATCTGCGCACGAGCAAGGCCGCCTTCAAGCGAATCGTCGACTCCGTCAGCCCCCAGGTTCCGTATGCAGTGAAGGGAGCCAATGTCTCGCCAGAGCAGTTCCTCCGCACGGGCCCGATGTCCGATCTGTTGACCAGCACCATCCGGTCGGACCGTGCCGCCGGGCTGCTCGGCCCACAGTTGCAGCGCTTTGTCATCCAAGGCATGGAACGTCCGGGTTTGCGGGTGAGAGCATCGGTTCCCGCACTCAAAGCGGCGGTCAAGCGAGCGGTTCCAAATGCCCTCCAGGGTATGCTGCAACGACACGCGCCGTTGCCGGTCCTCGACGCATACGTCATGGCGTTCCGCGTCTTCATCATCGTCAGGATGCGCCAAGCCCTCGCCAAAGAGTCGACTGCTCTGCGCCGATGAACAGCGGCCTCTCAGGCGGCAGGGTCAGCAATTGAACACTCGTTGCCGATGTCGCAGGTCTGCGCGGGATTGCCGAGCGAGCGGCGCTACCGTAGCATTGAAGAGAAGAGAAGGAGCGCGGTAGACATAGTGGATCAGACCAAAGAGGACCCCACCCTGCGAGACTACGCGCGCGGCGTATGGCGGCGGAGGGCTATTGTCGCCGCCGTGGTCGTCTTCTTCACGGCCCTGGCTCTGGCGTACTCGTTCGTCAAGACGCCACTGTATGAGGCGTCGGCCGAGCTCATCTACGAGAACCAGATCAACGTCGCCAACCCGCTCTCGTCGGGGGGTGTGGACACGGCGACGCAGCAGCTGGAGATCGCCAACGTCGCGAGTGTGATCGCCAGCCCCGACCTGATTGCGAGCGCCAAACGCAAGCTCGCGGCGGGCGACCTGCAACATGGCTTCACGATCTCGTCGGCTCCCGACGCCGCGTCGGGACAGAGCGTCGGCAGCACCGTGTTCATCACGGCCGTAAGCCCCAGCGCGCAGACGGCAGCGGCCGCGGCCAACGCGTATGCAGAGGCATTCACGGCTTCGCGCAAAGCATCCGAGCAGGCGAGCGTGCGTCAAGCGGAGCAGGTGATCCAGACCAGGATCGACTCGTTTGGCGGCGGTGCGGCTCGTCAGTCAGCCGAGTACTTGACGCTGCAGCAGCGTCTGCAGGACCTGCAGATCCTTGAGGCCACCGTCACCGGCAACTTCCGCGTTCTCATACCGGCTACCGCTCCGGACAAGCCCTTCACGCCCAAGCCTGTCCGCAACGGCCTGATGGGGTTCGTGGCCGGGGTGGTCATTGGCATTGGTCTTGCCTTGCTGATCGAGCAGTTCGACACGCGCGTGCGGAGTGTTGACGAAGCTGTCGCGATCTTCGACATGCCGCTGCTGGGGCGCATCCGCAAGATGCCCATACAGAAGGTGAACCAGCAACCGCTCGTCGTGCTCAGCGACTCTCAGGGTCCGGCGGCAGAGTCCATACGCAAGCTGCGCAGCAATCTCGAGTTCGCCAACATCGACGGCGATCTCAAGTCGGTGTTCATCACGAGTTGTCTGCAGCATGAGGGCAAGAGCGTCACCGTCTGCAATCTCGCCCTCGCTCTGGCCGCATCCGGCAACCGGATCGTGCTCGTGGACGGCGACCTGCGCCGGCCGCAGGTACATCGCTACTTGAATCTGCCGAACGGCAAGGGCCTTTCGACCGTGCTGAGGGGAAAGGCCGATGTGACGGAGGCTTTGTGCACGCGCTCCGCCGTCGGGCCGAGTCTCACCACGGTAGCCGTGGCCCAGAAGGCCGGCGCGGACTTCGAACGGGATAACCAGATCTCTGTGCTCACCAGCGGTCCGATACCGCCCAATCCGGCGGAGATGATCGCGTCGAAGAGCTTCGCCAGCTTGATTGCCGAGTTGCAGGCGCATTTCGACATGGTCATTGTCGACGCGCCGGCGCTTCTGGCCGTCGGTGACACCGCAGCCATGGCTCGTTGCATCGACGGGCTCATCTTCCTCGTCGACCTCACTCGCGCCAAGCGTCCACTCTTGGTGGAGGCAATGAGGCAGATCGCGCAGATGCCTTGCCGCAAGCTTGGCCTGGTTCTGCTGAGCCAAACGTCCGGTCGACGAAGAGAGCGCGACTACTACTCCTACCACCCGCGCGACGATGAAGGTGTCGACGCTGTTCCGCTTGGCCCTCTGCCACGATCGGGCGTCAGGGTTTGATTCGAGCTTCGTGACGGTTGCGGGTTCTCGGCACATCGGACACCGCTGCCTTTGCAGGCCGACGAGACTCATAAAGACGGTGAAGTGGAGCAGCTTGCGAGCTCTCCGAGGCCTGTGCCTCGTCCGGCTGGCCTGACAGGAGATTCAGCCGTGAAGCGCCATCACAAGGGTCGCGACGCCTCGGGCTGGGCTTCGATCCAAATGGCCAGGCAGAGGAGGTTCCAGACCGCGAGGTCAAAGCGTCGCTGGTCGACCTCCAGCGCCTCGAACAGCCGTCTCACTCCGCGTGCGTTGAAGGCCGTGGGGCAGAGGTCAAGAAGCAGGCGCATGGCTCGGTCTCGGAGTGGCCCAAGAAGCCATCGGCGCACGGGCGGCGCAAACCCCATCTTGGGACGATTCATGGTCGCAGGCGGCACCAGTCCGGCGAGAAAGTCCCGCAGGAGGAGCTTCCCGATCTTGCCATTGTGATGGAACGCCATCGGCAATGCATTGACGTAGTCTGCCAAGCGATGATCGAGCAGCGGTTCTCTGGCTTCGAGCGAGACCGCCATACTGGCTCGGTCGACCTTGACCATCACATCGTCGACCAGGAACCTCTCCTGATCGACGAAACGAGCGTCCTCTGTCCCCCCCTGGAGGCGGTATGCATCCCGCCAGTCGATCTCAGTATCCGAAGCCAGGAACTCACGGAAGTCCTGACTGAGAGCTCCCCAGGCGAGGCCCTGCGGCGACCGCGACACCAGGGACAGCAGCCTGAGATCCTCAGGAGCGCCAAGCCTGCGCACGAGGCCACCTCCTCGGCGGTCCTCCCGGATCATCGAGGCTCCCACGTGCGAAAAGGCACGGCGAAAGACGAGTGGGAGCGAATCCCAGGCGCGATACGCTCTCAGTCTTCGATAGTGGTCATAACCGACAAACAGCTCGTCGCCCCCGTCGCCTGATAGGGCCACAGTGACGGATTCCCTCGCCAGGCGACTGACGAAGTATGTCGGAATGGCCGAAGTATCGCCAAAGGGATCATCGAACGTCGCCAACGTGCCCAGAAGCTCCTGGGCGTCGCTGCCGGTCACGGTCATGGACCTGTGCGTTGTGCCCAGCGCGGTGGCCACGGCGGACGCGTACGTGCTCTCGTCGTACTTCGCGTCCTCGAAGCCGATCGAGAATGTGCGGATATCCGGTGCACCGCACTGCTTCATGAGCGCTACCACGCACGAAGAGTCGATGCCACCGCTGAGGAAGGCGCCAAGAGGCACGTCGCTTCGCAAACGCAGCCTGACGCTGTCTTTGAGCAGCTCGCTCACGCGATCGCGGGCAGCGGCGAGCGACGGTTGGGGGCCGTCCAGTCGCGCCTGTCGCGGGGCCCAATACGTGTTGCGGATGGCGTGCGGCTGCGACGTGGCGCGTGTCCAGACCTCCGTGGTTCCCGGAGAGAGCTTGCGCACGCCGCGAAAGGCCGTCAAATCCCCGGGCGTGAAGTTAAGGCTGAGATATGCGGCGAGTCCCGCCGCGTTCCAGGCCGCGTCCACCCATTGTAGCGTCCGCAACGCCTTGATCTCGGACGCGAAAGCGAGCTTGGCCCCCGACTCGGCTACGTACAGCGGCTTGACGCCGAACCGGTCCCGGGCGAGCAGCAGTTGCCTGCGCTCGGCGTCCCAGAGAGCAAAGGCGAACATCCCAACGAACTGCTTGACGCAAGATGCTCCGTCCTCCTCGTATTGATGGACGATCACCTCGGTGTCGGTGTCGGTCGAGAACACGTGGCCGCGAGACTCCAGTCGGCGCCGCAACTCGCGGTAGTTGTAGATCTCGCCGTTGAACACTACGCAGACACGACCAGACTCGTTGAAGATCGGCTGGCTGCCGCCGGCGAGATCGATGACGTTGAGGCGTCGCATCCCCAAGCCGACGCATTCGTCAACGAAGAAGCCGTCATCGTCAGGCCCGCGATGGAACAGCGTTGCAGTCATCCCCTCGACCTGTTCCCGAAGGACAGGCTCCTGACCGTTGAGGTGCACCACCCCGGCGATACCGCACACTGCGCCCTCCGTCCGCTGTCCCACAAGGTCCACTTCTGTGGTGTCAGGTCCAGACTACATCACGCACAACTTCGGCCCCATGCTCAACAGCGCGCGCGGAAGCGGCGTCGGAACATGCAACGCAGCGGACCGTCAGTGCGCCGACCGCACGCGCACGGCGCGATCCGCGGCGGCCCAGTCACGACGTCGCGGATCTCCCCCCAAAGATCTGTCGGCGCGGGGCGCGGCTGCTGCGCGTGTACCGCGCCCGTCGCGCAACATCGAGCAGCGAGTCGATGTGCGGGCCGGGCGCGAATCGTTCGAGCGCCAAACGTCGTGCGTGCTCCCCCATCCGAGACGCTCGACCAGCGTCGCCGACCACGGCGAGGAGCGCGTCTGCCAGCGCGCCGGGATCCCCTGGGGCAAAGAGCAGCCCGGCATCTGCACCGACCAGGGTGTCGTGCATCGAGCCGAGGTCGGATGCGACCACGGGCGTGCCGCACGCGAAGCTCTCGAGCATGGCGTTCGGCAGGTTCTCGTACCAGAGCGACGGCACGACTGACACGAGCGAAGATCCTAGCAGCGACAGGACGGCGTCGGAATCGAGTGCCCCGACAAACGTGACGCCATGTATTCTACCTTCTGCCACGAGGCGCTGGAGCCAACCAAGGTATGCTGGGTCTCCGTCGCCGGCTATCACCAGTCGCACCCTGTCGGGTCCGATGCGCCCGCCGAGCAATGCCATGGCTTGAACGAGGATGTGCACTCCCTTTGTCCTATCGAGCCGACCCACGTAGCAGATCTGCGCCCTTCTCGACTCGAACGGCAGGCCCTTCCGGGCCTCGACAAACGTGGGCAAATGAACGAGCCGTTGATGCGCGTAGCCTGCCTCGAGCATCTTTTGCCGCATGGTCTCGCTGGGGGCGATGAAAGTCTCCACCAGATCGAACAGGCCCCGTCGCTGCGTGAGCGCCAGCGCGGCCGCAGCGACAGCCGATCCGGCATAGGAGTCCTGCACGCAGCGATAGCGCACGCTCTGCCAGAGTCCGTCACGGAGGCAGGACTCGCAGGCCCGATCGTCGCGCATCATGTGCGCCTGCGGGCAGAGCATGCCAAAGTCGGACAGCCGGACTACGATCGGCACCTCGGCATCATAGAGAGCCGGCAATACCGCCGGAGAGAGCTTGCGAAGGTAGTGAAGGACGAGAGCGACATCCGGCCGGGCGGCAGCGACCAGCCTCCTCAGCGACCTGTACACGTCGGTCGAGTAGGTGGCTCGCTCAGCAGTGCGCCATAGAGTTCGAGGCGTTCGCCGTTGCTGGCGGAATACCACTTCGTCGTCGCCGGCGATCGGACGAGCGAAGTAGGGAGACCAAGGGGAGGATCTATTGGCGCGATACGCTATCGAGAACGGGACGACCTCATGCCCCCGGTCCTCCAGCAGCTTGATGACCCCGAACATGTAGCGCTCCGGGCCACCTGACACAAAGTAGCGATGATTGACGATGCAGATCTTCACGGGCACTGCTCACACGAAGTGACGACGTGTCGCGCTCCGGGCTCGACCTGCTACTGCTTCTTCATAGACCGCCACTGTACCTGCGACCATGGCATCGAGCGAGAAGCGAACCCGCAGTCGATCTTTCCCAGCGCTCCCCAGACGGTCTGCCAGATGAGGATCTAGGCGTAGTTTGCCGAGTGCACGCGCGAGACTCCCCGCGTCGCCGGACGGCACGAGCAGCCCCGTCTCACCGTCGACGACGACTTCGCGGTTTCCGCCGCTGTCGCTGCAGACCACAGGCAGTCCGCACGCCATGTACTCGAGAAGCGAATTAGAGCAGCCCTCCGCGTGAAGCCGCGCATTCGTCATGAGAACGCCCACGTGGGCGCGGCGCACGTGATTCAGTACTTCCAAGCCGCCATCGACCAGTTCGACGATACCACTCGAGAGCAGATCGTCGGCCTCGGCCGCGAGCCGTGTGCGATCCGGTCCCGAACCAACAAGGATGAACTTCCAGGATGTATCCACGCCGCCAGTAACAGCGCGCGCCGCCCTCACCACAGTGGAGAAGTCCTTCACGGGAGCCAGGCGGCCGGTCATCACGACGGTGAAGGGGGCCAGGGGACGGTCGCCCGGCTTGCAGAGGCACAGGCGCGCCGGGTCGAATCCATTGTACACGACTCGGCCGCGCCGCTCGGAGATCCTCCAGGCGCGCAGCCCGGCAAGACTGTTCGAGATCACACGGTCGGCTCCTCTCAGGCCCAGCGTCAACGGGTCATACCACGCGCGCGTCACAAAGCCGCGACGAATCGACCCATCGACATGCGCGATGCCGAGAGCGCGACAGCCGAGCAGCGAGGCTGTCGAGCCCATGTACCCCCAGGCGTGCACAACGTCGGGCCGCGAGGCGTGCAGCAATGCCCAGAGCGGCCACGCCGGAGAAGTGTCCCAACGGTTGCGGCGTTCGCACACGTCGATCGCGATACCGGCATCGCGAAGCACGGCCCGGTACGGTCCGTCGCGGATACTGAAGACGCGGCGTTCCCATTCGCGCGGGAGGGCGCCAGCCAGCAGCGCCATCTGACGCTGCATGCCGCCGTTGTCCAGATCATCGCAGACGAGCAGGACCCTGCGTCGGTTCATTGCATCACGAAGGCGTCTGCCGACACGAGCCTGGTTGCGGTGCTCGTGCAGCCATGTCGGTCAAGAAGCGGGCGAGAACGGCGCCGTGGAGGGCGTAGTGGAAGGATCGCTCGGCGAGGGCCCGTCCAGCCCGGCCCACCGCCGCGGCGCGGGACCTGTCGCTGAGCACCTCGCAGATCTTCGCGCCGAAGAGTGCAGCGTCGTCAGGCGAAGCGACGAACGCGGTAGAGCCGTCAAGCAGGTATCGCGTGATCTCCCCCACGGCAGAAGTGACAACAGGACGTCCGGCGGCCAGGTACTCACCGATCTTCGTCGGGAAGCGCGCTGCGGAGTCTGCGTCGTCAAACAGAGGTATTAGCAATGCGTGCGCTGCAGCGTAGAGAGTCAGCAACTCCTTGCGCGGCACATAGCCAACGACCTGGACACGTTCATCAAGCTCCCCGCGGGCCAGCATGTCGCGAAGCCAGCCGGCCGCGCGCATGGTGGGATGGATGCCGGTCACCATCAATCGGGCCGATGGGAAGGCGCGCCAGACGGTCTGCATGGCGTCCAAGGCGAAGCAAATGGTGTCGCGATACTGCGGGGCCGCGGCGAGAAGCAGAACGGGCGTGGAGGTCGGGTAGTCTGTGACTTCCTGTTCGGCGACATCGACGACGATGGGGATCTCCAGCACTGCGACTCTCCTGGCGAGACGGCTCGCCTCTTCCCGCGCCCAAGCCGCCAGGCAGCTCGAGATCGCCACCACTCCGTCCACGCCTGACAGATGCGATTGTCGGTACTCCGCGCGCCGTTGCCCGTCGCGGAGCTGCCACGGACGCTCGTTGAGCTCGATAGCCACCGGCACGCGCAGCAGCCGGAGGCCTGCAAGAACGAAGTGCCGACTTGGCTCCCGGCTCATGCCGTGCCACCACAAGTAGACGCAGCCGAGATCGCCCCTGGCCTTCAGAGTCGTGAGCCGAGAGATCGCTCGAGCCCAGCCCACAAGCTCTACGGCGCGCCGCACGATGAACGAGTCAGCGCGCACCGTGCGGCCGGTCGTGTACTCAAAAGCCACGCCACGATAGACGCCGCGCGCTGCGACGTTCTCGACGATCGGTGGCCGCTCGCTTACCCCGGTGGAAAGTACGGTCACACGCGCTCCTTGCTCGACAAGAGCGCGCGCGAGCAGGCGCACGCGGCTGCTTTCGGCCATGCCGTTCGGAAACCCCAGCCAGCGAGCAAGGAAGACAACCGAGAGTGGCCCCTCGCTCAAGCACTCGGTCGAGATGCCGACGACGCGCGTCGTTCGCCGCTTCGACGGCCTCAAGGTCATTGCGGCGGTCCCGCGATGTGCCCTGTGTCCCCGTGCACCATGGGAGTATGCTACATCTTGCGCGTGATCGAAATCGCGAGTCAGGCAACGACGCGTCCACCGATCGACCGGAGTCAGGTCCCGGGACCAGGGACTGCCGGACGTGGTATCCGGAGGAGCTTTTTGGCATCGATCGCACCCACGGGCGCGAGGGCGAGCATCGAATGAGGGTCCTCTGGTTCGTCAACATCCCTTTGCCTGCGGTGACTCAGCGGAATGGCGACCCGCCGATCCACCATGGGTCGTGGTTGGCTCAGCTTGAGGTGGCTCTACGCGACACCCCCGACCTGACTCTCGGCATTGCGGCGACCACTCATTCACGATTCGCGCCCTTCGAAAGCCAAGGGGTCATCTACTACGGCATCGGCCAAGGTGATTCCCCACGCGGCGTCACGCGAGTAGCCACGCGGTGGCGTCATCTGGTTTGTCCCGACGAGGATCTCAGCGCTCTCCATCGAGTGATTGCAGCATTTCGTCCCGATCTCGTTCACGTGCACGGCACGGAGCAACAGTTCGGTCTCCTGGCAGGGCAAAGTGCGATGCCGGTCGTCGTCTCCATCCAGGGAATCCTCAGTGTGTACGAGCTCTTGGATGCCCGCGGCGTCGACGCGAGTCTCCTCTTGTCGCTATCGCCCGGTCTCTTCGTCCGTGGCGCAGGCGTTCTGCTCGGTCATGCAGCGCTGAGGAGGAACGCGGAACGGGAACGACGCATTCTTCGCCATTCTCATTACGTCATCGGACGCACGCGGTTCGACGCCGACGTCATTCACGTCATCAATCCGCGGGCCACCTATTACCACTGCGATGAGCCCCTGCGACCAGAGTTTCGGACGGCGATCTGGCAGCACGACCGGAGTGAGCCGCATGCTGTGCTCAGCCTCTCGGGGGGCTACGCGCGCAAGGGCCTGGGGACGCTCCTCAGGGCGATTGCTATTCTGCGCGAAGGCTCCATTCCCCAGATACGTCTGCGCCTCGCCGGTCTGGCTTCCGGCAAGTCCGAAGAACGGCGAGCCGTCGTGCGCGAGATCCGACGCCTCCATCTCGAGGCGTCAGTGACCGGTCTTGAACGGCTGGGCCCCGCCGACCTGGTGAGAGAGCTGCTTCGCGCCCGCGTCTTTGCATTGCCGACGCACGCCGACAACAGCCCCAATAGTCTTGCAGAGGCCATGGTCGTCGGCACACCCTGTGTGGCCAGTGCGGTGGGCGGGATTCCGAGCTTGGCACGCGACGGCGTGGAGGCCCTGCTCGTGCAGGACGGGGATCCCTATGCCCTTGCAGGAGCAGTCGCGCGTCTACTCGAAGACACTCCGCTGGCGTGTCGGCTCTCTCGATACGCACGCACTGCAGCAATGGATCGCCATGACCCGTCAAAGGTGCGGGACTCTCTGATGGGCATCTACCGTGCCATACTCGCCGGTGAAGGCTTCGAAGGCGCACCGAAAGGACGGTAGCGAGTGCGCGCGCACGACTCCGATATGCGCGGCATCTGGGCAGAGCGCCTAACGGTGCGCCGGCATCGCGCTGCCGCGGTCCTCGACGGTCTCTACGCGAGATCGCTCGCCGTCTTCTGGGGAGTGGAGATCGGTGAGGAGTGCGTGTTCTACGGGCGTCCCATCTTCCGGCGGCTACCTGAGGGTTCGATACTCATCGGCGAGCGCTGCGTCTTTCGCTCGGCGCGGTGGTCCAACCAGATCGGCATCAATCGGCCCTGCATGATCACGACAGTTCGGCGTGGGGCACGACTGAGAATCGGCAGCGACTGCGGCTTCAGCGGCGCCGTGGTCGCCGCGGCGACTGAGATTCAGATCGGGAACCACGTACTCGTCGGGGCCAACGTGACGATTACGGATTCGGACTGGCATGGCCTGCAGCCAGACGCTCGGGACGAAGCGGGGGACAGCGAAGCCGTACATATCTGTGACCGCGTGTGGCTCGGGCTAAATGTCGTCGTTCTGAAGGGCGTCACGATTGGCAAGGATTCCGTGATCGCCGCCGGGAGCGTCGTCAGCGCTTCGATACCCGAGGGCGTCATCGCCGCTGGGCAACCGGCAAGGGTGCTTCGAGAGCTCTAGCGGCTTGACGCGGGCTATCCGCGCGAGCATCAGGTGGGCATCGACGCATGAAGAGGGTCCCCAGCTCGGCATCCCCGTGATTGGAGCACGAGACGGACGTTTCCTTGGTGACCCTCGTCGCCGCGGCCTGCGCGCTCGCCCGTTCGCTGTCTATCCCCCGCTCCGGACAACAAGGCCAGGTCAGCGGCCAGGACGAGCAGACGGCGCTGGCGTTCGCTCCCACGGACTTCCGAAGCTACATGCTCTCGCCTTTCGAGATGACGTTTCCCCTGCCGTGACCGACCTTTCTCTCGGACTCTGATACCGCACAGACTCGTGTCCAAGATACCCGGAGCCGCCTCACTTGGAGCGATCCGCTGGGGCTAGGAGCGCCACTGCCAGACGTGGACGGATGTTCCACCTGCTGAGCCTAGGCTCGCGTTGTCAGAGTGGGCTACGCGGACACCGGTAGAGCCCTCAAGTTAGCGCCTTCGCGACCGATTCCATGCAGTGAGTACCGTCACCGGTACCGGATCTGTAACTGGAACCCAAGCGAGTCGCGTCGGTGCGACAGGACCATGAGCTGCTGCTTGCTGCTCGCTCGCGTTCCATGAGACACGGGAGTCAAAGTGTCCAGGAAGAGTCGCATAGCAGCCACGATCCTCACCGCAGCCCTGGTCGCTCTGAGCATCTGCGCAGTTCCCAGCGCCATGGCCAAGCCGTCGGCCCACGCATTCCGCTTCAATGTGATCAAGCGCACGAGCGACAGTACCTATCTTCGGGCTGTCCAGAATCCAAAGGGCGACACGACGAAGCCGACTATCACCTCGCCCAACAGCGGCCAGTTTGCGGTCGGTGCATCCACGACGATCTCCTGGCGGACGTCTGCCGCCGACTCCAGCTGCTATTACCTCGTGTCGTTGAGGAATACGGCCAACGGCGCTTCGACAGGGCTAACGAGCAAGGTCTTGGCTCACAAGGGTGTGACCAGCTACAGCGCGCCGTGGAAGGTCACCCAGGCCGTGGGTACGTACAGCCTCTGGGTCTACTACTACTCTTCCCAGGGCAAGGTCATCGGCTCTGACGTGTCGGACGGCAGCCTGAGCATCACTTCGACGCCCACCCCGACCCCGACGCCCACCCCGACGCCCACCCCGACCCCCACCCCGACGCCGACCCCCACCCCGACCCCGACCCCCACCCCGACCCCGACCCCCACCCCGACGCCGACCCCCACCCCGACGCCGACCCCCACCCCGACGCCGACCCCCACCCCGACCCCGACCCCCACCCCGGCCGCCGATCCGATTGCCGCCATCAATTCAGCCACGGCGGGGCAAACTATCGTGGTCGGTGCGGGTACTTTTGCAGGCAACGTCACGGTCCCCAATGGCGTCACCGTGGTCGGTCAGGGCATGAGCAAGTCCTGGCTCAAGGGGCATGTCGACTTCGGCTCCAACGTGATCATGCGCGACGTGGAGATCGGCGACGCGGGCGTCTCTGCCGCTCGCAACCTCGCCGGCGCCACGGGTACCCTGTTCGAGCGCTGCCATTTCCGCGGCGGCGGTGTCGCCGCTCAGCCCAACAGACCCGTCATCTTGTTGGGATGGGGTGGAGATTGTTCCAACATAACCTTCAAGGACTGCGAGGTTGAGAGGAACCTCGGTACGGAGACTTCGACATTCGCCAACCAGTTCAACAACATCACGGTCTACGATCAGGCCGGCTCCCAAGTCTCGGGTATCACTTTCGACGGCTGCCACGTCGGCGTCTCGAACGGGGTTGCGACCGGCTCGCCGCGTATGGGCATCGAGTGCTGGACGAACTCCAATGCGACGATCGGCTGGCAAAACATCACCATCCGCAACTGCGTCTTTGAGGCCACCGACGCACAGTGCCTGGACTTCGCCGACCGGTCGACCGCCGTCGCCAACGGCGTGCTTGTCGAAGGTTGTACGCTCAAGGGCGCCGGCGTCACGGGCGTCATGTGG
>CAIOZS010000135.1 GCA_903862845.1 uncultured Thermoleophilia bacterium | reverse complement strand
TGAACTGGTGCGTGTAGCTCGGCGCCCGCATCAGATCCCGAGGCGCCGGAACATGTCCTTGACGTCCTTGCAGCGCTCAAGATCCTCCCCGGCGTCTGTCTGCGCAAAGACGTGCCGCGTCGCCTCATTCGGCAGGCGCAGTTCGAAGGGCAGTCCTCGGTACCACTTGACCTGAAGGCAGAACAGCGTGATGGCCTGGGTGACTGAGAGGCCCAGGGCGGCGAAGACGCTCTCGGCGTCTTCCTTGAGCCCCGGGTCGACGCGCGCGCGGATCATGGCCGACTTCGTCATGAAGAACCTCCGTATTCAGCGACTGGTGTACCACAAGCGGGACACAACAGGAGGATCACGTGCGGGGCGTCCAAACGGCTGAGCACGGGGTCATGGAGGCCGCCCTCAAGCTCAGTGAGACGCCGCAAGCCGGTCTTGTCTGGCAGCGACCGTAGCCCGCCCCCGCCGGCTTTGCTGCCGAGAACACCTCACGCCAGTGAGCTGTCTGCCGGATGCCTTTGTTGGGCGGGACGCGTCCGGCACCAGCCGCAGAGATGCCAACACGCCATCAAGCGTCGCGACGCCGCGGCGCAGCGCACACGACCTGCTACGCAGCCCGCCCGTTTTCAGGGCGCGGCGGACGCGGCTTGTGTCGCAGTGGAATCCTTCCCGTCGTCTGCTGGCGCGCGCGCAGTTCCTCGCACAGGGCATGCAGGTCCCCGTTGCACGCCGCCATGATCCGCTCGCGGGCGGCATGGACCTCCGCGACAATTGGATCCACCCACGGGGTCTGCGGTTCCTCACGAGACGTCGACATGTGGTGACTCCTCTCCCATGAGCTCGTCGGGGGTGCAGATGATGGGCGGCTCGTAGCCGGCCGCGCGGCAGACCGCTTCGACGAGCGGACGTCTTTCTGCGTTGGCGATGTGCGCCGAGTTCCAGGTCAGCAGGTACGACACGCCTTGAGTCGCGGCGATGGCGATGTGAAGCGCGTCCGCGCGGGCCTTCATCGGCAGGGCCGCGCCCTGGAGCAGGGCGGCCGCAAGCGCCTCTGCCTCGGGAGCTATCTCGACTGATCGCAGCTCCGCGAGAGCTTTCGCCCGTCGGGCAGCAGCGTCGGGATCTCCCTCGGCACTCTCCAGATGCACCAGTTCCGAGACGACGACGTCGAAGGCGCCTCGCCGCCGGTGCCACCACTCCCACGTCAACTGCTGTCGCCCCGCCACGATCACGTCGCGCGAGGGCAAAGCCGTGAGGTAGCAGATGACAGACGTCTCCAGATAGACAAGATCAGCCATGGCTCGAGTTTACCCCAGGGCGGCCTGTGAGCATCGCCGGCGCTGCGTCCGTGCTGGGTGAGGATCACCGGACGGCTGGTCGAGTGCATCTGGTTCCGTCCGTCCGCGCGTTCAGCCTCCGGATCGACGAGCGGCGAGAAGCCGGACTTGGCGCGGCGCACCTGGCGCAACCGCCGGCGGCGCGCGCCCGCCGACCGGCACGGGCCCGTCCGCCGCACCCGCCGCATCGGTAGGAGCCGCCGCGGCGGGATAGTACTGCGAGGGAAGACAAGGAATCCTTGTCTTTCCTTCGGCGCGCGAGCCTTCGGACGGCGGTGGGCGACGGCGGCACCATCCTCGCTACCACCACCGCCGGCTTCCCTCCGCCCATCCCCACGATCACCACCTTCACCCCGGCCTCAGGCGTGGTAGACACGAGCGTGGCCGCGACCGGCAGTACGCGCCCGCCGTGAAGGGCGCTCACCGCTGCGGCGCCTACCGCATGCGCGCACAGGTCGCCGAAATCGCCGGACCCTGTGGAGCCCGCTCATCAGTCCGTCACAAACCCCGCCATGTTCTCACGATTGATCAGGGTGACCGGACAATCAGGGTAGGCCGCGCTGAATGCGGCCGGGACCTTCATGCGCTGCTCGCGCCATTTGATCGCATAGCCGCGCAGCTCCCCGTTCAGCTCTTCCAGATAGTCGATCTCCCGCCTCTGGTGACTGCGCCAGAAGTAGGTGCTTGGGAACAACTGCCGGTTGTGGTTGCGCTTCATGCGCTCGGCGATGACGAAGTTCTCCCAGAGGCCGCCGACATCGCCGCGCAGCTCCGGGGGATTGAGATTGTTGACCACCGCGTTGCGGATCCCCGTATCCAGAAAGTAGATCTTGCGCGACCTCTTCAGCTCATTGCGCAGGTTTCTGCTGAACGACCCCAGGCGGAAGATGATGAACGCTTGCTCGAGGATGCGCAGGTAGCTGGCGATAGTCTTCTTGTCGACGCCCACCTGCTGGGCAAGCTCGTTGTAGGAGACTTCGCTGCCGATCTGCAGCGCCACGGACTGCACGAGGCGCTCCAGCGCCTCGGCGTTGCGTATCTGCTGGAAGGCAAGGACGTCCTTGTACAGGTAGCTTCGGGCGATCTCCCGCAGCGCCGCCGCCGCCGTCTCCGGGGCGTTGATCACCTCGGGGTACAGACCGTAGATCAGGCAGCGCTCCACGAGGCGCCCGACCTCCACGGGCGAGTACATCTGGCCGAGCTCTGTCAGGGAGAAGGGGTAGAGCCTGAACTCCCGTTTGCGACCGGTCAGCGGCTCCTCGATGCGGCTGGAAAGCTCGAAGGCGGAAGACCCGGTGGCGATCACCTGGACGTCCGGCGCCGTATCGGTGAGGAGCTTCATGGTGAGGCCGATCGCGGCGACCCGCTGCGCCTCGTCGATGAGGACCAGCTTGCTGCCACCGATCAGCATCTTCAGCTCCGTCGAGGTCTTGCCGGACAGCGCCCGGCGGACGTCCGGCTCATCGCAGCTCAGGTAGATGGAGCGCGCGGCGGCGTCCTGCTGAAGCGCCCTGATCAAGGTAGTCTTTCCCACCTGCCTGGCGCCGTAGATGATGATCGCCTTGCCTTTGAACAGGGAGCGCTCGATGGCATCCTGAATCGTTCGCCTGATCACGATAATCCCCCAATTTATGATAATGTGGT
Source organism: uncultured Thermoleophilia bacterium (assembly GCA_903862845.1). Classification (GTDB taxonomy): domain Bacteria; phylum Actinomycetota; class Thermoleophilia; order UBA2241; family UBA2241; genus CAIXSE01. Next base: position 1,362 of record CAIOZS010000135.1, on the reverse strand, counting down.
GATTACGTTCCCCATTATCATAACTCCTTGGGGAGCGCACGTGAAGGGCGAAGTCGGCGAGGTGTGTGGCCGATCACCGGCCGACTGCAGCGTTCAGGTTCGCGGCGCCCGCGTCAGTCCTCTTCGGTGGGGTGCATCTGCATGAGCTCGACCGGCGTCTTGGGGCGCGGCACCACCTCCGCCTCTTTGTGGGTGGACGACAGTGGCGGCTGCACGTTCAAGCCGATGGATGATCATGACGCAGTGCCGCAGGCGGGCGCTTGGTGGCCGTCGACCTGCCGCCGGGCTACGAGCGCTGACGGGGGCGGGCCGTGGCCCGCCCCCGTCAGCCGAGCCGGGCGGCTCAGACGACCCACTTGTCGCGCACATGCGCGAACTTGTAGACCGTCGAGGAGTAGCCCATCTTCCAGGAGGTGTGGTAGTAGTCGGTGGTGTGAGCGTCGACCATCTTCTGGCCGGCGCTGTTCGTGCCGACCACCACGGCGACGTGATCCCAGACGCCGTCGCCGCTCCAGTCGTAGTACACAAAATCGCCTCGCGTGAGGCCGTTGATGGACGTGGCCCAGTCGCTGCGCCGGGCGTTCCACCAGGCCATCTGCTTGCCGACATTGATCCAGCTCAAGCTGTAGGTGTCGTCGCTGGGCGAAGGCGTGTTCTTCTTGTCGTACCACCAGCCGGAGCTGTAGGAGCCGCTGTCCACGGGCATGGCGCCTTGACGCGCCGACTGCGAGGCGAAGTTGGCGCAGTCTGCGCTGAAACGCACGTAGGTGGGGCAGTACGACAGCGCGTAGTAGTCCGCATAGGCGGCACATGCTGAGCGGTTGTACACGAGGATGTCGTTGTAGCGTCGGGAGCTGGGCGCGGCGACGACCCAGCGCCGGGCGGCCACGGGCGTCGCCTCGCGATTGCGGAGGGAGGGACGTTCGAGCCTCTTGACTGCGGCGCGCAGCATGGTCGGCGAGGCGCCGGCGGCCTCGAGACACGCCGGGACCATCACGTCGTAGTACCTGTCGCCGACGACGCGCCACGAGTCGCCGATGAGCTGCAACGAGACGTTGTGGTCCATGCCGGAGGCCTCGGTGGTGCGCTCCATGCTCGAGGACCCCCATACCATAGTAGTGATGACGTGTGCGTTCACGATGGCGGTGTCGCCGCCGTCGCCGATGCTCGTGCTGAGGATGGCGACGTCGCTGCCTACGACATCGATGCGGTGGCCCTGCTGCGCCGCCCGCAGGGCGGTGCCGCGCGCGATGGTGCGCTCGGTGCCGGCGAACCGCGCGCCGGGTGCGACCCACGGGGCGAGCGCGGTGGCCGGGTCGGCGGCCGTGACGGCCGCGGCGCGGGCCTGCAGATAGGCCGTGG
>CAIOZS010000134.1 GCA_903862845.1 uncultured Thermoleophilia bacterium | reverse complement strand
CGCGCCGCCCAACGTCCACCTGCCGGCCGCCGCAACGTCAACCAAGCCTCGCCCAGAGCCCGCTGACTACGCGAAGCAGACCGTGTACGCTGCAGGAATGAGTGAACGCAGGCCAGACTCGTCATCGCTCGACACCGCCGGCGCCGGCGCCGGCGCCCAGGGAAGCGTCGATCTGGTCCTCGGGTACGCGCGCGCCACCTACGACGAGCAGTTCAGCCGCCTCGACGCCTATCGCGCCCGCTCAGGCGGCCTCCTCGCCTTCGCCGCCGCCCTCGTCGCTCTGTCGTCAAGCGTCGCCCCCAATCGCGTGCCGGGGCCGGCGCGCGCCGTCGGCATCGCGTTCGTGCTCGCCGCGGCCGTCCTCTTCCTGGTCGCATCCTCCGCGTACCGGCTGCGCGCGGCTCCGTCCCCACGCTCACTGGCTCGTACCGACCTCGAGGCGCCCCACGCCAGCACCGCTCGACAACTGCTACGCACCACATTCGTCGCCGTCGAGGCAAACAGGCGGGCCCTCCGGCGGCTCGAATTCGTCTTCGCGATCGGCCTCGTCTGTCTTCTTGCCGGCACTATCGTTCTCGGCCTGTACATGACCTTTCCTCTCCCCTAGAATGGAACCCATGGTCGCTGGATCCTCATCCTCGCATGAAGCCTCGTCGGCGCAGACCACGCCGCCGCAGACTGGCGCTGCCCACGACGCGCCGGTCAAGCCGTACTCCGCCCGCGACGACATCCCCGGCCTCCCCCCCTTCGACCCGGACACGATCGACGTCGAGCCCAGCGGTTTCGACCTGATCTGGGATTTCGTGCGCAGCATCTTCGGCCGCAAGCCGCGCGACTACGTTGCCTGACCCGCTCGCGGCCTGAGCCGCCCGCTGCCTCGCCCGATCGCCGTGCCCGTTCGGCGCGTTCTTCCGGGTCGGCCGCGACCTTCACTTCTCCGCGAGCATGATCCCCATGCGGCCTTCGACGAACGTCCGCCGGCGACCTCAGCATCGTATCCCCGAGGTGCGGTTCGTCCACCTGGCGCAGACCCGCGGCTCCGGTCAGGATCTTTGTCGCCACCGGGAATCGTCGTGGAGGGAGCCGACATGGCCGAGGAGCGCCGCCGATCGCTCGACAGCATCGGACTCATCGACGGTCTCGCGCGGGCGGCCTACCGCGACCAGTTTGCGCAGCGCGATCGGCAGCGCACCCGTTGCGGGACGCTGCTTGCCTTCGTCGGCATCGTCTGGTCCAGCCTCGAGATCACACCTCGCGTCCGGGAGCTTGCGGACGACTATCTCCTCTCAAGCCGACGCGATGCCGAGCTGCAGGTCCTCGGGAACACGGTGAGCATGATCCGTCGCAGCGAGCGTACTCTATTGAACGCGAAGGTCGAGGCGAGTCGAATTCGCAGCGTTCATCGCCGAGCATCCCGATGCCGGGGCCGTGGTGCCTGGGTCCGGTGGCGTCCGCAAGGTTCGCTGGAGTCGGGCTGGTTCGGGCAAGTCGGGAGGTGTCCGCGTGATCTCCTTCACACGCACGGCAGAGGATGAGATCGTGCTCCTCACGCTGTACGCGAAGGCAAGGCCCGACAACCTGACCGGCGCAAAGCTGAAGGAGATCCGCCGTGCCCTCGAAGGCTGACCCACTCAACGACGCAGAGCTCGCGGCCTATGAGGCACAGCGGGACCTTGCGGCCGAACTGCTCCGGTCGGTGCGCGAGATGAAGGCGGGCAAGACTGAGGTCGTCTTGTCGCTCGCCGTCGAGGCGAGGCTGCGCACCGGCCTGTCCCAGTCTCAGTTCGCAGCACTGCTCGGCGTGTCGGTGCGCACCCTGCAGGGCTGGGAGCAAGGGCGCAAGCAGCCCAGCGGTGCGGCACGCACGCTTCTCACGATCGCTCGCACCAACCCCAAGGCGCTCCTCGCGGTCGCCGACAAGTAGGCGCGAGGAGGGCACGCGGGCGTCGAACGCCGGCAGTTCACAGGGGCCGGGAACGACAGGGTCGGGTATCGGCGGAACTGCCGCGCGTCGGGCGCCTTGACGTTCAAGCGGGGCGACCGGCGCGCGTATCGCTTGCCGGACCGATCTCTCTTCCAGAGCGCTGAGCCCACCGCATCCGCGCCCATCTGCGCCCGCGGCCAAGGGACTGCAGAGCGCCGCGGCGCCGGCCGCCGGCCCTCGGCCGCCATGGGAGTAGAGTTGGCTGCGAAACCGCGCGACCGTCGCTCAGAGACGAGGAACGACATGGAGCCCGCATTGACCGCCATAGAGCTGGCAGGCACGGTCAATTAACGTCACGGGCTGCAGCTCGACGGCGTCCTTCCCATCCAGGGCCCCGCGCGCGTGCGCGTCATCGTCCTGTATTCGCCGGCCGACGAGTGGGGCGAAGGCGAATGGCTGCAGGCGGCTGCCCTCAGCCCTGCCTTCGACTTTCTCCGCGACCCGGAAGAGGACATCTATTCGCTGATCGACGG
>CAIOZS010000133.1 GCA_903862845.1 uncultured Thermoleophilia bacterium | reverse complement strand
CTCATCCTCTACGCCTACGCTTCCGGAAAGTGGCAGGGCGCCGGCGCCCAAACGAAGGGCATCGCCAATGTGTCCATCCTCCTCGCGACGCTCACCACGGTCCTCCCCTACGCATTCTGCTCCGTGGCCGAGCTGATCCTGATCTTCACCAATCGCGACTTCACCGGCAAACGAGTCGCCAGACTCCTCATCATCCCGACGCTCGCCTTCTTGTACTCGCTCTACATGATGTACGGCTCGGGCCCCAGCACCATCACGGCGGGCTTCTTCCTCATGCTCATCGGCCTGCCGGTGTACGCACTGCTGCGCCGCAGCAACATGAAGCGCGGCCAGGACCCTGACCCCAAGCACTTCCAGGAAGGATCGCCATGAGCGACACTGTTTGGGCACCCAGCGCACGATCCGAGGTCGGCAAGCTCAAGACCGTCATGGTCCACCGGCCGGACCTCGCGCACGAGCGCCTCACTCCCAGCAACTGCCATGAGCTCCTGTTCGACGACGTCATCTGGGTGCGCCGCGCGCGGCAGGAGTTCGACGCGTTTGTCGACCTCATGCGCTCGCGCCGGATCGAGGTCCTCATCCTGCACGAGTTGCTGCGCGACACTTTGGACGTGCCGGACGGCCGCAAGTGGCTGCTCGACCGCCGGCTCCGTGCGCAAGAGGTCCCCAGCGTCTTCTCGCGCATTCTGCACGACTGGATGGACGAGATGCCGTCCGACGCCCTGGCCACGTGGCTGACCGGCGGCGTGACCCCCGTCGACCTGCCGCCCGACCACAGGAAGTTCGCCGCCGAGGCGACCTCCGAAACCTCCTTCCTCATCGCGCCGCTGCCCAACACGATCTTCACGCGTGACAGCAGCGCCTGGACGTACAACGGCGTCAGCGTGCATCCGATGCATTGGCCGGCGCGGCGCAAGGAGACGGCCATCGTCGAAGCCATCTACACCTTCCACCCGCGCTTTCGCGCCGCGCGGTTCGAACGCTGGTTCGGCGGCGCCGACCACGACTGGGGCGCCGCCACCATGGAGGGCGGAGACGTCATGCCGGTCGGCGACGGCGTCGTGCTCTGCGGCATCAGCGAGCGCACGACCTTCCCCGGCATCAGCATCTACGCGCAGAACCTCCTCAAGGCCGGCGCAGCCAAGGCCGTGCTCGGCGCGCACATGCCGCCGGACCGCGCCTCCATGCACCTCGACACCGTCTTCACCTTCTGCGACCGCGACCTGGTCACCATCTACCGGCCGGTCGTCGACAAGATCCAGCCGGTGATCTTCACGCCGGGGGACGAAGACGTGCCGGCGGTCCGCCTGTCCAAGCGCAGCTGGCTCGAAGAGGTCGCGGACGCCCTCGGGATCTCCGATCTGCGGGTCGTGCCCACGGCCGGCGACGCCTTTGAGGCCGAGCGGGAGCAGTGGGACGACGGCAACAACGTCGTCTGCCTGGAGCCCGGCGTCGTCGTCGGCTACGAGCGCAACGAAGACACCAACCTGCGCCTGCGCAAGGCGGGCATCGAGGTGCTCGCCATCGCCGGCCAGGAGCTCGGCCGTGGCCGCGGCGGCGGGCACTGCATGACCTGCCCGATCGATCGCGAAGCCTGAGCGGAGCAGCCCGTGCTCGGGAGCACCGGCGCCGGCCGCCCTCAGATCCCCTCGAGCTCCTCCAGCCGCTGCGCCACGACGTCGTCGGCGGCGCGCGCCGTGGGCGCGTGCCCCGTCAGGGCGAGCACGAACGGTTCCTTCTCCAGTGAGTACAGGCTCACGTCGGTGAGGGCGACCACCGTGGCGGTGCGCGGCACGTCCTGGATGAGCGCGATCTCGCCGAAGCCCTGGCCGCGGCCGAGCGTGGCCACGTCCCGGCCGCGTTTGGTGACGCTGACGCGGCCGTCGGCGATGGCGTAGAAGCAGTCGCCGGGCTCACCCTCGGTGATGAGGGTCGCTCCGGCGGGCGCCTCCACCGGGACCAGGGCACGCGCCAAACCCTCAAGCTCAGGTGCAGGCAGAGGGCTGAAGATCGGGATAGACCGAAGGAGCTGGATCTGGACCTGCGGCACGTCGGCCGAGTCGTCGATGGCGCGCAAGCGGCGCCAGGCGATGGCGACGAGCACGAAGAAGAGGAGCGCGGTGCCCACGAGCGCTGCCCGCGCCCCGCTCAGCCCCACCAGGACCGGCACGAGGATGGCGCCAAAGGCGAGGCCCGCGTCCATCAGCGACTCGAGCAGCGCGAACACCTGCCCCAGCACGTGTGGAGGGGCGGCGCGCTGCAGCAGGATGCGCCCGGTGACGTCGAAGAGGGTGCGGCTGAGGCCGGCGACGGTGAGCAGCGCGAAGGCGCCGATCACCGTCGGGAAGATGCCGAGCACGCCCAGAGCCAGCGCCGCCGTGAGAATGCCGGCGATGAGCGCCGGCGCCAGGCGGCGGCGCGCCACGAGCGTCGCAGTGATGGCGACGCCGAGCAGCCCGCCGAGGCCGAAGGCCGAGTTCAGGTACCCGGCGCCGGACTCGCCGAGGCCGAGCGTGGTGATGGCCAGCACCACGTAGAGCACGTCCAGCGCCCCCACGAGGATGTACTGCGAGCCGACGACGCCGACGAGCGTGCGCGCCGCCGGCACGCGCCACACCGCGGCGACGCTCTCGCGCACCTCGGCGGTCAGGGACGTCCCCTCCCCGGGCTCGGTCAGCGGGCGCGGCCCGGGGATGCGGAGGACCATGAAGGCGCCGACCAGCGTGCACGCCGCGAGCGCCCCCGTGGCCAGCGCCGGGCCGCCGAGGCCGAGCAGCACGCCGGTGAGGGCGGGCGCGATGAGCACGCTGGCGTTCTCCATCCAGCTCGAGACCACATTGGCGGCGGTGAGCTCCAGAGGGGTGCGCACCACGCTGGGCAGCAGCGCCGCCTGCGCCGGGCGCGGGATGGAGAGGGCCACGTTCATGATCGGCGCAAGGACGAAGACGAGAACGCGCGGCGCCCCGAGGGCCATGGCCGCGGCCAGGCCGCCCATGGAGAGCCCCGAGATCAGCAGGCCGAAGAACAGCACGCGGCCCGCGCGGGCGCGGTCGGTGATCGCGCCCAGGTACGGCGAGATGAAGATGCAGGGCACGAGCTGCACGAGGATGATGAGGCTCACGGCCACGGCCCCGCCATGCGTGTAGGCCCAGACCGTCATGGTGAGCCACACGCCCCACTCGGCGCCGTTGAAGGCCAGCCAGGCGACCTCGATCAGTAGCAGCGAGCGGTTGCGGAGAGCAGTGGCGAACACCCCGGCGCTGGACCCGGAGCGAGGCATCAGAGCCAGCCCCAGTCTGACTCCTCGGCGCGCGCGGCCGCCGTGCGCAGCGGGTCGCCGGCCGACGTCGGGTCGGAAACGGCCACGTCGCGCACGGCGTCCGAGGCGCGGGAGGTCAGTCCGGCGCCGGCCCGCCTGCGGCGGCCGGCTTCCACGCCGCCGCGTTGTCGCGGGCGAAGTCCGCGAAGCTCCGCGGCGCCTTCCCCGTCACGCGCTCCACGGCGTCCGTCACCTCGGCGGCACCACCCGTCTTCTCCAGCGCCCACAGTTCCATGAACGCAGACAGCATCGGCTCCGGCACGCCTGCCTGCTCGAGACCAGCGCGCGCCGCCGCCTCGGGCACGTCGACGTAGGTCACCGGCCGGTCGCTGGCCTCCGCCATGAGCGCGGCGATCTGGTAGTACGTGAGCGCCTCGGGCCCGGTGATGGTGAGCGCCTGACCCTCCCAGCCGTCGTCGAGCAGGACACTCGCGGCCACCGCCGCCACGTCGCGCGCGTCGGACTTGCAGACCGCGGCGTCGCCGCACGGCAGGAAGAACATCCCCTGAGCGGGGACGGTGGCGCCGAAGAGGCCGGCCATGTTCTGCATGAAGCCGGCCGGCCGCAAGAAGGTCCACGCCACGCCCGAGTCCTCGATGGCGCGTTCCATCTCGCGGTGCCAGCGGCCGAGCGCGATGCCCGGCTCGAGGTCGGCGCCGATGATCGAGAGCTTGACGATGCGCTGCACGCCGGCCTCGGCCGCCGCTTGCACGAGCGTCCGGCCGATCTCGGCCTGGTCCGGCGTGACCGGGGTGAGCATGAAGAGCCGGTCGATGCCGCGCACGGCCGCGCGCACGGCGGCCTCGTCGCGCAGGTCGGCGATGCGCACCTCGGTGCACAACGCCTCCAGCGCGGGCGCCTTGTCGGCTGAATGGGCGAGCGCGATGGGGGGCGCTCCCCGGGCGCTCAGTTGCCGCATCACTTCCCCACCGACCATTCCCGTCGCTCCCGTGACCAGGATCTGCGCACCCATGAGCGGACCTCCAAGATCAGACGTTGCGGCGGCTGCCCGCCGCCATGTGAAACCTATCGTAAACAGCGGCGCAGCACGAGGATGGGCGGCGGCGGCACCGGCGCCCGCGGCCGACGCCGTGAGTGTCAGCCGGCGGCCGCCGCGAAGTAGAGCGGCAGAAAGACGAGACCTTGCTCGGGGAGCTCTGCGTAGGGACGCGCGGAGACGACGAAGCCGGGGGCGCACTCAGGATGCTCGGCGAGGAGCAGATGCATGCTCTTGAGCTTGCCCGACGGACCGCTCTTGACCTCGACGGCGCGGATCGCGCCCTTGGGCGCCACGAGGTAGTCGACTTCGGCCGTGCTGCCCCTGGCCGATCGCGACCAGTAGTGGAGATCGCGGCCTGTCGCGGCGAGCAGTTCCTGACCCACGAACTGCTCCGCGAGCGCACCGTTGTACACGCCGAGGAGGTCTTGCTGCCCGAGGCCGGCGCTCACGGACATGTCGGTGAGCGCGTGCATCATCCCCGCGTCCACCAGCATCGCCTTTCGCGTGCGCGCCGACACCGCGGCCCCCAGCGGCGTGCCGACGAGGCGCGCCGCGGAGACTCTGTGGACGATGCCCGACCGGCGAAGCGCGTCGAAAGCGGACTTGATCGTGGGGTGAGAGTAGCCCTGCGCCAGCGACGTGTACGTGACTTGCCGGCCCACGGAGCGCCCCACGCTGGTGAGTACTTCATCGAGGCAGGCCGGGTCGACGCGCGGCGAGTACTTGCCGAAATCCGCGCGATAGGCATCGAGCAGTGCGTCCTGCACGCGCCGTGCCTCGGAGATGCGGCCCGTCTCTACGAAGGTCGCGACCGCCACGGGCATACCGCCGACGAACATGTAGTCGCGCACCCGCGCAAGGAGCGACTCGTGCTGCGACGGATCGAGCTTGCGCGGGGCCGCGCTCACCACCTCGGCCGCAGGGCCGTTGCCGCACGCCCGAAGAAACTCGAGGAAGCTGAACGGCCGCAGCGAGAGCATCTCGACGCGGCCCACGGGAAACGAGATCGCGCCCAGCGCGAACTCGATCAGCGACCCGGCCGCGACAACGTGCAGCTCCGGCAGTTGCTCGTAGAAGTAGCGCAGCGCAACGAGCGCCCGGGGACACGCCTGGATCTCGTCGAGGAAGAGAAGGTCCCTACCGACCTCGATCCTGCGACCGGACGCCAGCTCCAGCGCGCTGAGAATGCGGCGGATGTCGAGGTCGCCCTCGAAGAACCGGCGAGAAGCGATGTCGCGCTCGAAGTCGACGACATGGAGCCTCCCCGGCATGTGACGCTCGGCGAAGTCGGCGACCACCCATGTCTTGCCCACCTGCCGCGCACCGCGCAGAAGGAGCGGCTGCCTGCGCGGTGAGCTCTTCCAGTCGATCAGTCTGTCGGTGATGGTGCGTTGCACGGCATGAGTCTAGGCCTGGCGATTTCATATATCAAGGGTTTTTCGAAATCATTACATTCAATACTAACGGTCAATCAAGCGCTGACCCGGGCCGGGGGATGCGACACGTGCGGACGGCCACAGCACGCAGGAAGGGCTCAGCCGGCTGCCGCGGCGCTCCGCCGGAGCGCCTCCTCGGTCTCCGCCAGCGCCGGCCTGGCGCCGAGCCGCGCGAAGATCTCATGGGCCGCGGCGAGCGGCGCTGCCGCCTCGGGCGCTCTGCCGAGCGCCGCCAGGCAGCGCCCCTGACCGAGCAGGGCGTGCCCCTCTTCGTAGGGCACGCCGAAGTCGTGCCAACGGGCGGCGGCGGCGGCGAAGCCGGCCGCCGCCGTCTCGTACTCGCTACAGGCTTCGGCGAGCAGCGGCGCGATGCTCCTGCGCGCAAGCTCCTCGACGGGCAGCGGACCCTTCATGGAGCCCAGGAGCCGTTCGGCAAGCGCCAGGTCGCTGCCACGGACGGCCAACCGTGCGGCCTCAGGCATCAGAGCCGCGCCCCAAACACCGGCGTCCCGCGTCGTGGTCGCCAGCATCCTCTCGAGGAGCTCCGCAGCAAGATCGGGCGACGACCGTCCCGAGACCAGGCCGGCGATGAGCAGCCCGAACGCCTCTTCAACGTCGTGCGCGCTCGCCCGTGAGGCCTCGAGCATCGACTCGACCTCGCGGGGATCCGCCTCGCGCTCGCCGAGCCAAGAGAGCGCCAGGAGACGCGCCTGACGCATGAAGAGCACGTCGGCGGCTGGGACTTCCGCGTGTGGCGCGGGCCCGACGGTGTCGGCCTCGGCGATGGCCTCGTCCCAGCGCCCCGCGTACAGCAGCGACTCGGCGAGCTGCGCGCGCTCGCCGGCGACGAGCGATGCCAGGCCGCGCGATTCCAGGAATTCCAAGAGGCGCGCCTGCTCCTCCATGGCGCGCTGGGGTCCCTCCTGCTCCCTGAGGAACGTGCAGTAGTTGCCCCAGACGCGTCCGCGCTCGACGCCCAGACCCTGCTGCTGCGCGAGATCGAGGGAGCGGCGGTAGTCGGCCAGGTACCCAGGCATGCCAAGGCTTCTCAGGACAGTGCCTCGCAGGTTTCGCGCGAGCGCCGGCTCCGGCGTGCCGATCTGCCACGCCGCATCCAGAGCACGCTCCAAAGTGGCGAGCCCGAGCTCCAGTTCGTCTGCGTTCGCTTCAAAGCGACCACATTCGATCAGAACGTGCACCATCTCCGGCGATGGTCCGTCGTCTTCCAGCAGGGCCATGGCGTCGCGGTAGAGGTCGTCAACCTGTGCGTCGACCGCGACGTTCTCAAGAGCACGAGCCAGACAGACCAGAGCGACCGCGGCGCGGCGCGCGTCGCCCGCCCGGCGCAGGCCGGAGGCCGCTTCTGCCAGGAGGTCCGCCGCTTCGGCATCGCGGCCGCTCCAGAGGACGGCCTCGCCGAGGCGCGCCTGGATCGCGGCGCGTCCCGCCGCGCCTGACGGCGCGATGTCGAGCGCCGCGCGGTAGTAACGCTCGGCGGCACCCAGGTCGGCGTTGTACACGCGCTCGCCGGCGGCGGTCAGGTAGCGGATGGCCGGCGCGATGGCCGATGCTGCGAGGTCCGTCTCGTCGGCTGCCCGCGCCAGTTCGAGCGCCGTCGCATAGTGGTGCGCCAGCGTCTCGGCGTGATCTTCCGGGCGGTCCCCCGCCTTCTCCTCGAGCCAGCGGGCCATGGCGGCGTGCTTGCGGGCGCGGGCGGCGCGCGGCAGCTGCTGGTAGGCGACGTCGCGGGCCAGCGCGTGGACGAACTCGAGCTCATCAACGTCCGTCAGCCCCATCGTCGGGGTGCGCACGCGTCGCAGGAGCTGCCTGGCCACGAGGTCATCGAGGGCCTGCTTCACGTCCGCGGGATCGCGCTCGCCGACAGCAGCGAGAGCCCCGTCCCAGAACACCGCGCCGATCACTGCCGCGTCGCCGAGCAGGGCTTTCTGCCCAGCTGGAAGGGCGTCGAGGCGGGCGGCGATCACCGCTTGCACCGAACCTGGTAGCGATGTGGCCTGGGCGGCGTCGGCCACGAAGCGCACCGACTGCTCCGCAAAGAACGGGTTGCCGCCGCAGCGCGACACGATCTCGGCGCCCGACTTGCCTTCAGTGTCGAGGAGAAGTGCAGCGACCAGACGTGACGTCTCGTCGCGCGAGAGCGGCCTCAGGCTGATCCGGTCAAAGCCGGCGCCCTCTCCGGCGAAGGCCGCATGCATCTCGAACAGCTCGGGACGAGTGCACGCGAGCACCACGAGCGGCACGTCCGCGGTGCGGGCGGCGAGGTGGCCGAGAAAGGCGAGGAGCGCCTCGTCGGCCCAGTGCACGTCCTCGAAGATGAGCACGGTCGGCCTCCTCTCGGCGAGCGCTTCGAGGAAGCGTGTCCACGCCGCGAAGCTCTCTTCGCGCGTCGCCGGAGGAGCCTCCAGGCCAAGGAGCGCGCGCAGACGATTCAGCATCCACGCGCGCTCCTCATCATGGGGGAGCACCGTATCGAGCGCGGCCTGCGTCGTGGCTTCGTCCGCGCCCTCCAGGATCCCTGCGTGCGCCCTGACTATCTCGGCGAGGGCCGAGAAGGTCGCGTTCTCCCCATACGGCAAGCAGCGGCCCTGGCGCCAGGTGGCCATCTCGGAGCGCCGGTCGATCGTCTCCGCGAGCTCGGCGATCAGGCGGCTCTTGCCGATGCCGGGCTCACCGACGAGCAGCGCGAACCGCGGCGTAGATGATGCCACCGCTCCGTCGATGAGCGCCGTGAGCTGGGCGAGCTCCACAGCGCGACCTACGAGCGGCGAGAGGAGCGCCCGGTCGAGCCCGGCGGCGCGGCGTGCTATCGGCGCGCGTGCCCGCCACGCGGTGACCGGCTCCGACTTGCCCTTGGCGGTGACCGGCGGCAGCTCCTCGTAGACGATGGTGGCGACGGAGAGCTCGTGGGTGAGCGCGCCGACGACGACGCCGCCGGGCGGGGCTGCGGCCTGCAGCCGCGCCGCCACGTTGACGGCGTCGCCGGTGAGGAAGCCGCGCCCCGAGAGCGGTTCGACGTCGAGGCGCACAAGAGCCTCACCGGTGTTGACGCCGACGCGCACCTGCAGAGGGCTGTCGTCGGGACGCGTCATGCCCTCGAGCGCCTGCACGATGCGCAGGCCGGCGCGCACGGCGCGCTCGGGGTCGTCCTCGTGGGCGGCTGGGACGCCGAACACCCCGACCACAGCGTCGCCGATGAACTTCTCGACGGTGCCGCCGTGCGACTCGATCACCTTGGTGGCGCGGGCGAAGTACTCACCGAGCAGGCGGTCCACGTCCTCGGGGTCGGCGGCCTCGCTCATGGCGGTGAAGCCGACGAGGTCGCAAAAGAGGGTGGTCACGGTCTTGCGCTCTTCGGCGGCGGCGGCCGGGGCGGCCAGCGGCGCGGCGCACTCCATGCAGAACTTCGCTTTGCCAGGGTTCTCGGCGCCGCACGCCGCACAGACAGTCATCGCAGTCCCCGTCCTCGGCCTACGTACACGCCCACCACGGGCGCACGTCGTGGCCGCGGCGCTCGTACCACTCGTCGCCGCCGTACACGAGCACGGATCTGCGCGTGACGTAGCCAGGTCGTCCCTCGGCGGCAGCGCGCTCCGCGGCGCTCGCGGCCAGCCTTTCGTAGGTCTCCAGGCCGCGGAACGCGTCGGCGGCCACGGTCATCCCCGCCTTCGCCTCGATCGGCACCCTGCTCGTGCCGAGGTCGAGCAGCGCGTCCACCTCGCGGCCGTTGCTGTCGCGCCAGAAGTACACGGGCGCGCGCTCCCCTTGATGCAGAAACAGCTTGATGAGCTCCGACGCGACGAAGGTCTCGAACACGGCGCCGCGCAGCGGATGCAGGCGCAGGTCGGCGGCCGTGCGCACGCCGAGCAAGGCGCACATCAGCCCGGTGTCCAGAAAGTAGAGCTTGGGCGTCTTCACCAGGCGCCGCGAGAAGTTCTCATGGTGCGTCTGCAGCAGCGTGATGATGTACGACGCGGAGAGGATGGAGAGCCAGCGCGACACCGTCACGCGGCTCACGCCGGCGTCGCTGCCCAGCGACGTGAGGTTGACGAGCTGACCGGAGCGGCCGGCGCAGAGGCCGACGAAACGCGCGAAGCTCGCGAGGTCGCCGATGGCGCCGGCGAGGCGGGCGTCGCGCTCCACGTAGGTGGAGAGGTACGAGTCCAGCCACTGCGACGGCTCCAGGCCGTGATCGTGGATGGCCGGGTACATGCCGGCGAAGAGCACGTCGTCGAGCGAGCTCGGCGGCGGCGGCGCGGCGCCCGTGCCGCGACCAACGCCGGAAGGCCCGGCCTCGGCCCAGCCGTCCGGCGTGAGCGCCTCGCGCCGCCACAGCTCGGCCGCCGAAAGCGGCAGGAGTTGCAGCACCGCGGCGCGACCCGCCGGCGACTGCGAGACCTGGGGGCCAAGCAGGAACTGCTGTGAGCCGGTGAGGATGAACGGCCCGGCGCGCCGCTCATCGACGACCTGCTGAAGATACGAAAAGAGCTCGGGCACGCGCTGCGCCTCATCGACGATCACCCCCGGCTCGCCGGCCACACTCCTCAGAAAGCCGTGCGGATCCTCCTGGACCGCCGCGCGACGCTGCAGGTCCTCCAGATTGACGTAGGCAAAGTCGGGGAAGGTGGCGCGCGCCAAGGTGGTCTTGCCCGACTGCCGCGGTCCGGTGAGGTAGACCACGGGGTAGGGACCCGCGACGCGCCGGAGCGCCGCACTCAGCGTTCTCGGGAAGAGACCGTCCACGCCACGTCCTCAGGTATGTAAACCGTACACTGAAGTTTCGCTTTGCATACTAGCAGGGATCGCGGCCGATGGCCATGGCCGAGGATAGGGGTGGCGGCGAAGCGGCGAACGGTCACCTGTAAGCCCGGGCGCGTGCAAGAGCAAGAGCTTCCTCCGCCGACGCGGTGACTGTTTGAGCTCCGTGGAGTCGATGATGCGCTGGCTGACCAGATCGCGAAGCAGCTCACGCACCGCCTCGAATCGCCCGAGCTCGAAGTTCACGGCGCCGGCGGCGACAAGGGCACAGGCCGGCACCCAAGCCATGTCAGACGCGCGACCCTGGGCCAGCAACCAGCCGACGAGGTCCTGCGTCTCCTTCGGCGCTCCCTTGGCCGCCAGCATGACCACTCGCAAGGCCTGCACCGCGATGAGCTAGATAAAGCCCCCCGCCTCTTCGAGGGCAGTCCTAGCGCCAGGCCGCGGCCTCCCCCGTGGTCAGCCGGTGCTTGCCGGAGCCGTCGCTGTTCATGATCCACAGCGAGGAAGACCCGCCGTGCACCGTGTAGACGATTTGACGGCCGCTGGCCGAGAAGCAAGCCTGCTCGAACGCCGGCGAGTCGGCAGTCGCCTGCCAGGCGCTGCCATGCAGCAGCGTGCGCGTCACCACTCCGTTCGGACGCGCGAGCAGGATGCGCGTCTTCGCCTGGGTCGCGGTCGAGACGACGATCGTGCGGCCGTCGGGCGACCAGTCGGCATCGGAAGCATCGGCGATCGGCAGCTTGCGAAGGCTGCGGCGAGCGATGTCGAAGACGTGTGTCTCCCCGCCTTCCGCGTCCAGCCCCCACTGCGCCACGAGCAGGGACTTGCCGTCCGGCGACCACGACAGTGGCCAGCCGGCGTCCAGCGCGCGATCAAACCCGTTGGTGCGCTTGATGAGGACCGTCGTGGCGCCGGTCTTCAGGTCTATCACGACAAGGCGATTGATCTCTGAGTTGCCGGAGGCGGCCTGATACATGTCCGAGAACGCCAGCTCGGTGCCGCTGGGCGAATAGGCGAGACTGTTGACGAAACGGAACTCGGTGTGCCCGACGGCGTCCTGGTACTTGAGCACATGCGATGCGCCGCCGGCTGCGGGCACCAGGCAGATCTGCGGCGTTCCGCCCCACTTCTTGGGTTGGCGCACAAAAGCCACGGTCTGGCGATCAGGCGACCAGACCGGAGTGCGGTCTTCGCGGCCGCCGCCCGTGAGACGGAGCAGCCCGCCGCCGCCCGAGGCAATGGTCCAGATGTCGCCGCTGCGTACGAAGGCGATCCTTGGGGCGGCGCTTGACGCCCCCGCGAGGATGCCGAGCAGCAGCAGGCAGACGGCGAGCAGCCCCGGCACGGCCACGCTGCGCGCGCCCGCTCCCGGCCTCCGAGCACTCATGTCACTGCCTCCTGTTCGGCGTTTTGGACTCCTGCCGCTTCGCCGTGAAGCGTAGCACGTTGCTCACGTCGCGGGCCGTCGTCAGCGTGACCTTCACGGAGCCGTACCTCGCCATCGCCGGCACCTTGCACTTGATCTGCGTGGCGCTCCAGGAGACGTACTTGGTGGCCGTCTTCGTGCCGAACCTGACGGAGCTCGTGCCCTGCTGCCCCGAAGCCCGTGCCGATGGTGGTCACCGTGGCGTTGCGTTTCCCGGAGCCGGGCTTGAGCTGTCCGAGCTGGGGCGGCGGGATGACCGCCAAGCTCCCCGTGCTCGTGGCGCTGCCGCGACCCGCTGCAAGAGGCCCTGTGGATCTTCCAGCACCTCCGCGCGATGCTGCGGATCCTCAAGCGAGACGTACAGATACTGGGAAGACGCCATCAACGCGAGCGTCGTCTTGCCGCTTTGCCGGGGACCCGTGAGGAAGAGGACGGGGACGGTCCCGCCGCCGCCTGCAACCTGGTCTCGAGCGTGCGGGGAATCAGCACGTCGCCGCTCCAATCGTGCGGATTGACCACATGATGCTCGTGTTGTGCACGTCTGCGATTCCGTACAAGGGCCGTCGGGGGGCGTCGGCCCGTCAACGGACCGCACGAGACCAGCCGCCCACGCCGTGCACTCGAGGTCGTCCTCGTACACGTGCGTGTACGGAAACCGGGCGAGCACCGACTTCCCGATCCGGCGTGCCACCTTGGCT
>CAIOZS010000132.1 GCA_903862845.1 uncultured Thermoleophilia bacterium | reverse complement strand
GCGATGCCGCCGGCCGCGCCCGATCCCGCGGCGTTTCACCAGAGCATGCCGGGGTACGCGCCGACGCCACTGATAAGCACTCCCGAGCTGGCCCGGCGGGTGGGCGTCGCGTCGCTTGTCGTCAAGGATCAGTCACGCTGCCTCGGGCTCCCCGCGTTCAAGATCCTCGGCGCGTCGTGGGCCGTGAACTGCGCCATCGCGGAACTGCTCGGGCTGCCTGCGGCGCCCACCTTCGCGGCCCTTCTGGAGCGCGCCGAATCTCTGCGTCCCTTGAAGCTCGTCACAGCCACGGACGGCAACCACGGGAGAGCCGTGGCTCACATGGCCGCACTGCTCGGTCTGGAAGCCACGATCTACGTGCCTGCGGGCACGGTCCGGGCGCGCATCGACGCGATCGAGGGGGAGGGCGCGCGGCTTGAGGTCGTGGGCGGCTCCTACGACGACGCCGTCTCCCGCGCGGCACAAGACGCCGGCGAGCGGTGCCTCATCGTCAGCGACACGTCGTGGCCCGGCTATGAGCACATCCCCAAAGCCGTGATCGCCGGCTACGCCACGATCCTCCACGAGATCGACGAGCAGTTGGACCAGGGCGGACTACCGCAGCCGGACGTCGCGCTCGTGCAGTGCGGCGTGGGGGCCCTGGCCGCCGCGGTCGGCGCGCACTACCGCGGCGGCGAGGGCCCTACCCTCGTGTCGGTAGAACCGGGCGACGCAGCGTGCATGCTGGAGTCGCTGGCCGCCGGCAGGATCGTCACCGTCCCCGGCCCGCACCGCTCCATCATGGCCGGCCTCAATTGCGGCACGCTGTCACTCGTCGCCTGGCCCCTTCTGGCCGGCACGTACGATCTCTGCATCACCGTCGACGACGAGCGCGCGCGCGAAGCCATGCGCCTGCTGGCGCACGCAGGCATAGAGTCGGGCGAGAGCGGCGCCGCCGGACTCGCCGGGCTGCTCGCCCTTTGCTCCGCCCCCGAGCTGGCTGAGCCACGCGCGCGCTTCGGCATCGGCGCGCGCGCCAACGTGCTCGTCTTCTCGACAGAAGGCGCGACCGATCCGCAGGCCTACGCGCGGATCGTCGGGCACGGGTGAGCCGCGGCGACGGCCGCGGCTACTTCCAGGCAGGCCGCGAGGCGCCCTGACCGTCGTAGACGGTCTTCACCTGCGTGGCGCCGGAGGCGACGCCGCGCACATCGGCGATGATCTTGAGCATGATCCTCTCGTCGATCGCCGCGGCACCCTTCTTGCCCGAGCGCCGCGGCAGCACGCAGCCGGCGGCGTCGCGGAACGACGACAGCCACTGGGAGTCGGCGTGCACGGCCTTGAACGTGGCGCAGCCGCGCCAGCCGCGCGTCGGCCCGCCGCGGACGCTGGCCACGGTCACCACCGAGTCGTTGTCCTGCGTCCCGTACAGCGCGTAGACGGCATTCCAGATCAGCCTCAGGTCGACGCGCTGCAGCGAGAGCGCGCGGGCCGCCTTGGGGAAGTAGGCGCCGGCGATGCGATAGATCGGCAGGCCCTGAGCGTTCGGGAACCCGTCGTTGAACGCCGCCATGAAGACGGGGTCGGCGAGCTTGTCGGCGGCATCGGAGTCGAAGGGCCCTACCGCCAAGTGGGCCGCCGCCGAGCCCTCGTTCGGCGTGCCGAGCTGGACGATGCCGAGCGGCTCGCAGCCGCTGCCCAAGTCCTGCCAGATCTGCGCGTAGACCCTGGCGATGAGGCCGCCCATGGAATGCCCGACGAGGACGACGGGGCGGCCGCCGTAGCCCTCGCCTTCGAGCTGAAGGTCGAGGCGCCTGGCCGACGCGCGCCAGTCGCCGGATTCCGAGTCGATGAAATCGGGGTCTTCGCCGGGCAGCGCCTGCGGCCGCGTCGCCGCCGCGTACACGTCGTAGCCGGCCGCCTCGAGCCGCCGCTTCACGAACTTCCAGGCGCCGCCGCGCGGGTCGCCCTCGCGGCTTGGGGTCTGCGAGCTCAAGCCGCCGATCAGGACGACCAGCGGCCGCGGCGTCGGCGACGACCCTGCCGGCTGCCGAGCGGGAGGGCGGCTCGCCGGGGCGGCGGCGGGGCAGGCGGCCGCCAGGCCGGCGACGAGAAGGATGAGAACCACGAGTCTGCGCATTCGGCCCCCTACGAAGTCATCGCCGCGCAGGTGCGCCGCGGATGACGCGGCCACTTGCCTTTCGCTACCGCCGCGAAGCGCGATTCCCGCCGGGTCCGCCCGCCCGGCCTCGGGCAGCTACGCTGCAGGCCGGGCGGGCGGACCGCTGTTCTCAGGAGGCGCCGGGGTCCCGGTCGGAGCCGTGGGGCGCCGCGCTTGTCGCGCTCACCGGCGAGCCGCCCTCCGTCAGGAGGCCTTCATCGACGGCCAGCCGGATTCCGGCTTCCTTGGCCAGCTTGGGCCGCACGACGACGACCGCAATCGCGAACACGATCCAGAGGGCCGCGATGATGGGCAGCCATTTGCCGGCCCCCGTGGGGTACGGTACGACGTTGCGGTACAGGGTGTAGCCGAGCACGATGATCGCGCCGATCGGCAAGATGATCTCCCACAGGGGGGTCGTCCTCACCTTGGAGAAGAACAACACGCGCATCGCGCCGACGCAGGACAGCACATAGACGACGAGGAGCACGAGAGTACCGATGGTCGCCGACCACGCGTACGTGTCGAAGGGCTTCGCTTTGAAGAGGATGATGGTGACCGCGATCACGATGTAGGAGGCGATGACGGTCACGGCGACCGCGGCACTCGGGGTCCCGTGCTTCTTCGAGACTGTGGCCAGCCTCCGCGGCCCAATGCCGTCGCGGCTGAGTGCGTAGAGGAGGCGAGCCGCACCAACCGTGCAGGCCAGGGCGCAGGCAAAACCGCTGATCGCGGTGCCGAGAGTGACGATATCGCCGACCCAGGCGGCGATGAACTTCGAGCCTAGGTCGCCGAGCAGCGAACCCGAGCTGGTGAAGGCCGCGAGACCGTCGGCGCTCGTGCCGAAGCCCATCACCTCGATGGCGGTGACCACCACGAAGTAGAGGCCCCCAAAGATGGCGACACCCAGGATGGCCCTGGGGATGTCGCGCCTCGGGCTCCGGGTTTCTTCGCCGAGCGTCGAGGCCGCCTCAAAGCCGGCAAACGAAAGGAAGCCGAAGACAACTCCGAGGAAGAGAGCCGACTGCCCGATGCCACTCGCGGGCGTGAAGACGCTCCAGGTGAACGAGGTGTGGGTCGGAGCCGTGTGATTGAGCAGACGCACGAGCACGACCGCGCTGACCACCAGGATAAGGAGGACGGTGGTTCCCTCGATGATGAGAAGGGTGTTCGTCGTCAGGCGGATAGGAGCCACCGCCAGGTACCACACGAGGATGAGCGCCAGGCCGCCGATGAGGAATCCCGACCACGACGGCGGATTGTGCCAGATGCCGACATCGTTCAGGAACGTCGACCCGAAGATCCCCGCCGCCATCGCGGTCAGCACGGCGTAGAACATGTATGTTCCGGCCAGCGCCCACCCTGCCGTGACCCCCCAACGTGGCCCCAAGGTGGCTCCGAGGTAGCCATACACCGACCCGGCATGGTTGAACTTCTGGCTCAGACGCACGAACGAGTGCGCGACGAGCAAGATGGCGACGGTGGCGATGAGAAACGCGAGCGGCACGGCACGACCCACGTTCATGGCCGTCGCCTGCGGATTGATGTTGGCCGCCATGGACGGAGCCATGAGAGCGAGGGAAACCCCGATGGCTTCCCAGATGTTGAGCTCCCGACGCAGGCCTGGGCCTTCAATCAGTTTGCCTGGTGTGCTCAATTCCCGACCCTCCCTAGACGCTTGCACCTGCCGGTCATTTACCCCTCGACAAGGGGTCCCCGAGCTTCCGCTCGTCGTTCACCTTCGCGACCCGGACAGATGTGCCTCCGTCACGTCCGCCTGAGCTCCGTCCCCCGCGCGGTCCGCCTGCACCTTCATCGTGACCTCGCCGATCCCTACTATCCGATGAGCGCCACGACCCGCGCCGGAGACGCCGACCCGCCGACCAGCGGCAGCGCAGCGACGATGAGCAGCGCACCTACCGGAGGCACCTGTTCGAGGTTGACCAGGCCCTCGAGGTTCCACGCTCCGTGGGGCAACGTGCCGTGGCGATGCACGGAGAACTCGGTGACGTTGCCGGGGTCGATGCCCAGCGTGTCGATGCCGATGCCGATCACGCCGCGCTCCTCGACGAGAAGCAGTGCGGCTGCCTCGCCGATCCCCGGGAAATGCAGGTCACCCGAAGGGCCCATGTAGCGTTCGTGATCGTCGCCGTAGGCGTCCCAGCCGGTGCGCAGGAGCACGGCGCAGCCGCGCGGTACCTGACCGTGAGCGGCCTCGAAACGCGCCACGTCTTGCACGGTCACCGCGTAGTCGGGCTGCCCATCGCATCTGTCGGCGACGTCGATGACCACGGCCGCGCACACCAGTCGCTCCACAGGAATGCTCTCGATCGTCGCAGCGCCCTGGATGAAGTGCGCGGGAGCATCAAGGTGCGTCCCGGTGTGCTCCCAGAGATGGATCTTGCGGGCAAAGAAGCCGTCCTTCTCGACCGTGACTCCGGTCTCAAAGCTCGGCGCCGGCGTGCCCGGCCACATGGCGATGTCACCGGTGATCGGCCGCGTGAGATCGATGACTCGCTCTACTGAGATCAAGATTCCTCCTCGTGCTCCTGCCCGGATCGGCTCACAGGTACGTGCGACGACTCAATCCGTCAAGTTATCGGTCTCACCGGATTCCCGCAAGCCTCGGCGCGCGAAGCCGCGTGCAGAGCGCCCGGCTCAGTCGCGCCGATGCACGCTCCAGCCCTGCCCGTCCGCGATCTCGAGCGAGGTGCGGGTCGCCGTGGTCGCGAGCGCGAAGAAGTCGCGCTCAGGCTTGCCCGGAACGTACTCGAGCACCCGATGGATGGAGGCCGTCACGTCGGGATTGAGGATGCAGACGTGAAAGGCGATCGTCTTGGCGCGCGGCTCGACGGTCTTGCCGGGCGCCAGATAGTCGCGCAGCTTGAAGGGATTGCTGAGCCGCGAGATCGCCGCGTCCAGGGTGCGCAGGAGCCCCTGGAGGGTCGCGCCGTTGGCGCTGCGCACGACATGGAACCAGAGGGCGTCGGGCTGCTCGGCGAGGATCGCGGCGACGGCCTCCCTGACGCTCTCGTCGATCTCGGCCTTGCCCGAGCGGCCCCCCGACTTGAACTGCACGGCAAGGGCCGGTCCGTCACGGGCCTGCCGATACAGCGCGAGATCCGTGAGCGCACGCTGCGCCTTTGCGCCGCTGCCGCGCTGCGCAGAGCGGTAGGAGAGCCTGGTCGGCGCCTCGGCGGCGAAGGCCCACGAGCCCGCCTCCGCGTCCGCGAGCAGCGCGGCCACGAAGGCGAGCCGCGCCTCCTGCTCACCGACCCGCCACTCCCGGCCTTTCAGAGGGAACATGACGCGCGGCCACGCCGCGCCCGCCGCGCCCAGGGCGAAGCGATAGCCGGTCCACAGCACTTCGTCGGTGCGCCGGCAGAGCGCCTGCAGCCAGCGCTGATCGAGCTCGCCTGACGAAACCGGGTCGATGGGCTTCTCGCTCGTAGGTCCTCCCCTTTGCAGCGCGGGCCGACCCGCACGCCGTCAGGCGTCGATCGTCTTCATGTCGGCGTAGCGCTGGCCGGCGGCGGCGCCGGGCGGCAGCGCTGCGTCGAGCCGCGCGAGCTCGTCGCCGCTCAACTCGAGCGCGGCCGCGGCGACGTTCTCCTCGACGTAGCGGCGCTGCTTGGTGCCGGGGATCGGCACCACGTCGGCGCCGCGGTGCAGCACCCAGGCGAGCGCGAGCTGGGCCGGCGTCGCGCCCTTGTCGCGGGCGATCTCCTCGAGGCGCCCCAGCAGCTCCAGGTTGCGCATGAGGTTGTCGTCCCGAAACCGCGGGTGGCGGCTGCGGAAATCGCCCTCGTCGCTCAGGTCGTCCGGGCCGCGGAAACGGCCGGCGAGAAAGCCGCGGCCCAGCGGACTGTAGGCGACGAAGCCGATGCCGAGCTCGCGCAGCGTCGGCAGGACCGCCTGCTCGGGGTCGCGCGACCACAGCGAATACTCGGTCTGCAGGGCCGTGAGCGGATGCACCGCGTGCGCTCGCCTGATGGTCGCCGGCGAGGCCTCGGAGAGGCCGAGGAAGCGCACCTTGCCCTCGCCGACGAGCGCCGCCATGGCACCGACGGTCTCCTCGATCGGCACGGTCTTGTCGACGCGGTGCTGGTAGTAGAGGTCGATATGGTCGACCCCGAGTCGTGCCAGCGACGCGTCGCAGGCCGAGCGCACATACTCGGGCCGCCCGTTCACGCCCAGCCAGCTACCGTCCTCGCGGCGCTCGTTGCCGAACTTGGTCGCCAGCACGACCTCGTCGCGGCGTCCGGCGAGCGCCCGGCCGACGAGCCGCTCGTTGGTGAACGGCCCATACATGTCGGCGGTGTCCAGAAAGTTGATCCCGAGAGCCAGGGCGCGGTGGATGGTGGCGATCGCCTCCGCCTCGTCGGTCGGCCCATAGAACTCCGACATGCCCATGCAGCCCAGCCCTTCGGCCGAGACCTCGAGGCCTTGACTGCCCAATCTGCGTTTTTCCATGAGTCTCCTTGGGAACGCGCCGCAGCCGTCCACGGACGCCCGGAGCACAGGCCCCGTGCCGCGCGACGTTGGTCAGGCGTCTTGCCTCGAGGCGGAAACGTCGCCTGCGGAAGCGCCCCGGACATCCGGCCCCGGGGCGGTCGACGGCGCCATGAGCGCGGCCTGCGCCCGCGGCCCCGCCTCGACGCCGGCCTCCACCGGGCGATGAAACTCCTGCGTGCTCTTCTTGAGCTCGCGGATGCCGCTGCCCAAGGACCTGCCGAGCTCCGGGATGCGCTTGGCTCCGAAGAGAAGCAGGACGACGATGAGAACGATGAGGATGTGGATCGGCTCGATGGCGCCCATGCTGATTGCTCCTTGGACCGCTGGGGGGCTTCATCGCCCATCGTGGTCGCCTGCAGGCGGGCTGTCAAACGCCCGCGGCAGGACTCTCCCAAGGACCTTCGGCCCCCGCCGCTCACGCGGCACCGGCTCTCGTACTATCATGGGGAGTGGACCAACGAATGAGGTCAGATCAGGAGGTCCACCGTGGCACGCGTCACCCGCTTCACGGTCACCGCCGACATCGTCACCGATATCACCTCCAGCCTCTCCATCGAGGACATCCTCGCGGGCGTGGTGAAGCGGAGCACGGACGCCCTCGAGGTGTGGGAGTGCGACGTCTACGAGTACGCTGCGGAGTCGGGTTCCGTGACGTGCTCGGCTTCCTACGCCCTCGAGGAAGATCCAACCGCTGCAGGCTGGGTGGGCTCATCCATGGCCATCGCCGATCAGCCGGCGTTTGTCCTCGCGCTGCACGAGGGGCGCATGGTCGCGATCCACCTCGACGATCCCGGCCTGTCGGCCCGGGATAGAGAACGCATGGAGGCGTGGGGAGAGCGGAGCTGCCTGTTCGTCCCGATTGTCGTGCGGGACGAGGTGATCGGCTGCCTCGAGCTCGTGGAGAAGCGCTACACGAGGGTGTTCAGCCCCCGCGACCGCCAGCTCGCCGCCACCCTGGCAGCGCTGACTGCCATGGCGATCCAGAACTCCCTCCTCTACGCGGAGGTCAAGGAGCTCGCCATCACCGACGGCCCCACCGGCCTCTACAACCATCGCTACTTCTACGAACGGCTCATCCAGGACGTGGCGCGCGCCGCGCGATACGACCTGCCCGTGTCGCTGCTGATGATCGACATCGACGACTTCAAGGCCTTCAATGATCGCGCCGGTCACCGCGGCGGTGACGCGCTGCTGCAGAGTCTCGGGGAGCTCCTGCTCCGCGAGACCCGGCAGCGGATCGACCTCGTGGCGCGCTACGGCGGAGACGAGCTCGCGATCATCATGCCGAGCACCGGCGAGGAGCAGCCTTCCCCAGGCGCGCGAGCGGTGGCGGAGCGGATCCGGCGCCGCGTCGAAGCAGACGACCTGGGGACCGGCCGCGAACCGCCGGTGGTGACGATCAGCGTCGGGGTCGCCGGCGTGCCCCAGGATGCGGACTCGGCAGACGGGCTCGTGGAGCAAGCCGACCGCGCGCTCTACCTGGCCAAGCAACGCGGCAAGAACCGCGTCGAGGCCGCCCTCAGCCGAAGAGACGTCGACGGCGCCGCGTAGGACCGGCCGCCGGGTCGCCGCGCCCGCGGCATCGCGACCCTCTGCAGGTGGGGAGAGGCGCAGTTCTCCCCGCGATTGTCACGGCGTGGCCGACGCCCAGACCAGCGCGGAAACCTTGACGCCGTGGGTCTGGGCAGCATCGACCAGGCTGACGCGGACGGCCTGCACGGCCTCCTCCACGCCCGTGACGTCGACAGTGGTGAGATTCCTCTGAACGGCCACGTAGCCCATGCTGCGATCGTGACGGACCGCCGTGGAGCAAGCGTCCAGCGCCAGATCGATGTCCGTCCGCAGGAGCTCGATCCCGTTTCTGATCTCATCGGCGACCGGCAGGAACTGGGGACCGAGCTTCGCGGAGTCCAGCTCGGCGGTCAGGTCGTCGAGTCGCGTCTGCAGACTCGACAGTGTGCCCTCCTCGTCCCTGACTGGATCTTCGATCACGGACGGAGCCTTTAGATTGGAGGGGTGTAGCGGCAGCTGGCGGCGCGGCCCCTTCGGGCGAGTGGCCCGTCTCGTGAGGATCTTGTCGACGTAGACCCCGTCGCAGTAGAAGCCGTCAACGTACCAAACGTCCCCGCTCGGGATGCTCGGCTCTTGATAGAGGAGGAACCCAGGCCGCGAGGCCTCGTAGTAGGTGGTGCGAACGTTGAACACCCAGCGTGAACTGTTGAAGGCGTTGACGGCAGCGACCTTCGTTCTGTAGGCGGCCATCTTCTTCTTGTGGTCGGCCTGATGTTTGGCCCACTCCTTCTTCCAATCCCTCACGGCAGTCACGTTGTGCGCCAAAGCAGACTCGATTCCGGCCACCGTACCCGCATAGCCCGTCGCCGCGGAGTCGAGCTCGGAGGCGAGCTTGTCCGCGGCTTGCGCCTGACTCGCCAATGCAGCGGCCTCACGCTTGACCTGCTCGGCATGCTGGTACCTCTGGGTCAGGACGACCGCGGCGATGGCGCCCACGAGCACGACGATCGTACAGAGAATGAGGATGCGAGCGCGTCTGTTCGGAGTCCGACGATTTCGGTCACCAGTCGTTGGGCCGTCGGCATCGACCGGCTGCAGGAGCTGCGCGTCGACGGCGTCGAGGCCCGGCGCATCGACGGCGTCGAGGGCCGGCGCGTCGACGGCGTCGGCCGGCACCTGACCGCCGTCGACGACGTTGTGCGTCCAGGCCGCACCATCCCAGTACCGGAGCCCGTGCCGGCCGGATGGATCGGGGTACCAATCGGCGGCGGGCAAGCCGCCGGCGCTCTGGCTGTCCATTCCGTCCTCCCCCTCGCGCGACTCCCGCTCAGCGCTCTCGACGCGGCCCGAGAACGAGCGGTTGCCGCTTTCCGCCGCCGTCGGCCCCGGCACTTCAGTCTGGCTACAACCCACGGCGGGGCGAGACGCTGGCTGCTCCTGTTATCGGCGACGGCGACGGCACTCTTGAATGTCGCCCGGCCCTGATCGTGGAGCTGCCGTTGGCGAGGCAGAGGGGGAGGCACCTGACGTGAGGGCCGCCTCAGGGAACGACGCCGCCGCGCAGCAGGACGGCTCTCAGTCGCCCGGTTCGATCTCAGGGGCGCGGCGGCCGCGCCTCAGCAGGACGGTCCCGACGACGACCGCGACCACAGCGACGACGACCACGAGGAAGACCCAGGTCTTCGAGCCGCCGGCCTGCGCGCTCGCCCCAGCCGCGGGGTGCAGCGCGAGAAACGTGTCGTAGTGGAGGGCGTCGCCGTTGTAACCCGGAAAGCCGCCCGGCACCTTCACGTACCCATCCCACCTCGCGGTGTTGTAGGCCTGCAGAAACTGGGGGTAGCCGAAGATCAGGTACGGGGATGCCTCGTACGCGATCTGCTGCATCTTCTGGACCAGGCCGATCTGCGCCTGCCGGTCGATCGTGGTGCTCTGCTGGTTGAACAGCCTGGTGTACTCGGGGTCGGTCCAGGAGGTGTCGCTCCACCCGCCGATCTGGCCCGGCGTCAGCAGGCTCAGGATGAACTGCGGGCTTTCGGCATCGCCCGACCACCACCAGACAAACGTGTCAAAGTCGGGCGCAAAAGTGCTCCCCTGGTAGGTGGCTATGGCGTCATTGAGCGCTCCGGGGTCGAGAGCCTGAAGGCGCGCCCTCACGCCGACGTCCTTGAACCAGCCGACGACGAGCTTGCTGGTGGTGACGTTCTGAGGCGTCTGGCTGTCGGTGTAGAGACGCAAGGCGAGCGGCTTGCCCTGCTTCGCCTCGCGCAAGCCGTCGCCGTTCACGTCCTTGTAGCCGGCGGCGTCCAGCATCGACTTCGCCCTCTCCGGATCGTAGGTGTAGGCCTGAGCGGCCGGGGGCTGCCAGTAGTACTCGGAGTACGGCGGCAGCAGCGTGCCCCCGGGGTTCATGTAGCCGCCGTAGGCGAGCGCAGCGTTCTTGTCGCGATCGACCGCGTACTGCAGTGCCTGGCGGAACTGCTGGTCGAGCAGCACCGGGTTGCCCTTCGAATCGAGGCTGTCGTAGCAGTTGAAGGTGAGCTGCTCGAACGACCACGAAACGGCCGCGTTGGTCGTGATGGTCTCCGAGCCGAGCCCCTTGAACTGGGCCGCGGGCACGCCATCCGCGGCGTCCACCGCCCCCGACTTGAGATCCTGCACCATGGTGTCGGCGTTCTGGTAGGTCTCGAAGAAGAGCTCGTCGATCTGCGGTCTGCCACCCCAGTAGTTCGGGTTGGCCACCAGGCGCGCGTAGTCGTTGTGCTTGTTCTCGACCACCTGAAACGGACCGGAGCCGATGCACGGCGGCCCGTTCGTGAACGAAGTGCCGGCGGCTTTGCCCGAGACCTTCGACCAGATGCGCTCGGGCAGGATCGGCACCTTCATCTGCAGGATGTCGGCCTTGGGCTTGCTGAGCTCGAACACCACCGTCGCGTCGTCGAGAGCAGTCACCTTCTTGACGAAGGTGAGGTACGAGGTGAAGTTGGTGAGATTGTTCTCCATGATGTAGGTGAACGTGAAGGCCACGTCACGCGCGGTCGCGGGCTGGCCGTCCTGCCATTTCATGCCGCTGCGGATCTTGAAGGTCCAGGTCTTGCCGTCGGGCGAGTGGCTCCAGCTCTCGGCGAACTCAGGCCGCGGTTGCAGCTTCTCGGGCTCGAACCCGACGAGGAAGTCGTAGTTGAGATGGTACACGGAGTAGTCGACGCCGCTGTAGCCGATGAACGGGTTGAGGCTGTCCACGTACTCCAGCACGCCCTCTCGATAGACGTTCGTGCCCGGCGACGCGCTGGGCGTCGGACTGCCGGCTGACGCCGCGCTTGAGACGGCGAGGATCAGGCACGCCGTCGCCATGACGGCGCCGGCGACGGCGCACAGACGTCGTGCTGCGCTCGGGCTGGCTGTTCTCATGACCGTGCCTCCCCCATCGTCGCCGGTCGGCCTACAGGTAGCGCTCGACGAGCTGCTTGATGAACGGATTGAGAATGTCGTGCGTGTGCCCGTAAATCGAGCAGTGGCCCATGCCTTCGAAGAGGTGGTATTCGGCGTTGGCCGCGAGGTCGGCCACCTCCAGGCCGTCCTGAGGCGGCGCCTGCACGTCCTGGTCGAAGGCGATCACGTGCAGCGGCACCAGGCACTCGGGCAGCCGCGCGGTCTGGTCGAAAAGCACGCACGGCTCCCACTGGGCGACCAGAGACTCCTCGTTGGCCTCAGTCTCGTAGTAGGCGAGGAACCCCTCGCGGATCTTCGGCCACAGCTCGCGGTCGCCGAGCACCTGCGCCGGGTAGGACATGGCCGCGTAGTGGGTGACGGCCATCATCCCGTCGAGGCGTCCGCCGGCCTTGCGGTACTCGATCTCGGCCATCTGGTAGTCCCAGGTCCAGCCGACGCTGCGGGCGCCCGTGCCCATGGCGATCGCGCAGCGCAGCAGCTCCGGGTAGTCGAGAGCGACCTGCTGCACGATGCCGGCGCCGAAGGAGAGGCCGACGAGCGCCACCGGAGGGTCACAGACCGCCGCGATCAGCTCGGCGGCGTCGCGGGCAAAGTCCTCCAGCGACCAAGGCAGAGGCAGATCGCAGCGCGTCGTGCCGATGCCGCGGTTGTCGAACGTCGTGGTGCGAAACACATCCTTGAAGTACGGGGTCTGGTAGATGTCCCAGTCTTCGGCCAGCCCCCCGCCGCCCGAGACCCACACGATGTCCGGTCCTGCGCCGACCTGCTCGTAGTGGATCGTCGCCTGCGAACCCTGGATCGTCGCCACGCTGTCCTCCGTTTTCGGGCGGTCGCACCCGGCCCTGCCAGTCTCGGAGCATCGCCCGCGAAGGTCAACGGGCATGCTTCCATTGTGGAAGTGCAGGTTCGGGCGAAGTCGCAGCGGCTTTCCAGTTCGGCAATGTGGCCCTTGACCCCGAGGGCGCGCCGGGGTGAGAGTGGCGCAAGGCAAGCGGTCCCACGGGGAGGTCGTGCGTGGCAAAGGCAGTCAGCCTCGATGACGTCGATCGCCGCATCATCGCGCTCCTCCAGGAAGATGGGCGCATGTCGGCGCGCGACATCAGCCGCCGGCTGGGCGACATCGGCGACCGCGCCGTGCGCTACCGCATCGATCGCCTGCTGCGCTCGGGAGCGATCTCCGTTATCGCGGTGGTCGACAGCAAGCGCATCGGCTACCCGGTGCTCGGCGACGTCATCATCGAGCTGCCGTCCGCCAAGGTGCGCGACACGTTGACCGCCCTGGCCGAAGACGAGCTCGTCTGCTATCTGGGAGCCGACCTCGAGCGCGGCACCATCACGCTTCAGATAGCGGCCCGCGACGAGTACGAGCTCCAGGCGTGGGTGAGCGCGCTGCTCAAAAGCGTCGACGGCGCCGCGCTCATGAAAAGCACGGTCGTGCGACAGGTCGCCAAGGGCTCCGACCAGTGGCCGCCGCCGCGGGGGTAGGCCTTGCCCTCGCAGCCGCCCTATCGCGCCGACGCTGCCACCCGGCAGGAGCTTGCCCAGCTGGTGAGAGCGGCCCAAGAGCAGCGGCCGGCCGCCGAGGCGTGAGACCGCGATGTCGTCAGTCTCGAGCGCTCCTTCGGCGGTCTCATTGCGGTGTCGCATTCGCGGACAGGGCGGACGCCAGCCGGGCAGTGCGGCGGCCGACCTCGGCGTCCAGGACGACCGTGACCCGGGGCACCGCGGACCGGCAGCGCTCGATCAGCTCAAGCGCGTCGACCGGGACCTCCTCGAACCCGACGCTCGACAACCCGAGGATGCGCATCTCCGCGGCAACCAGCTCGGTCACCTCGTGCTCCTCGGGCGTGCCGGCGGCGCGGAAGCCCAGCGGATGAGACCCGACCGACGAGATCACGCCCACCACGCGCCGCAGCAGCGCCCCGTCGACCGGGAAGTCGAAACCCGCACCTGGTGGCGCGGGGCGCACTGAGGAGGATCGGGGACGAGGCGCGCACCGGCTCACGAAACCATTCGCGCGCCGGCGGCCACGAATGCTTCCACAAGACCGTCCATCGTCTTCCTCACGGCCTCCGGAAGCGGCTCAGGCGCATGATCGGCGAGGATGCCGATGGCCTTGCGCCGTGCCTTCTCACGCAGGTCGAGCGAGCCCTCGGCCTCCCAGTTCGCCTGCGTGACACGGTTGAACATGGTGGGGCGCCACTGCAGGGCGCGCGCGTGAACCCTGGTGTGCCGGGTGCGCAGAAAGTCGCCGCCGGGGCCGACCGCCGCGACCACGCCCGCGGCCAGTGTGTCGTCGCTGACCTCGATGCCTTCGAACACGCGGCGGTTCATCGAGATGATCTCGTCGACGATGACCACGAGCTCGGGCGCGCACGTGAGGCCGAAGTCGAGGTAGCCGACATCATGATTCAGGTTGGCGCCCGCCTGCATCGAGAACAGGGTGACCTGGGTCGCGTCGATGGCCGCCTGGGCGTCGACGCAGTGTGAGTCGCTGGTGCCGGCGAAGCTCCAGTTGGGGATGTCCAGCCAGCGTGCCATCTCGAGGATGCCGAGATCGGTCGTGTAGCGCTCGGCTGCGTTGTACAGCGTCTGCAGGGTGCTCATGTCGAGCTTGCCCGAGGCGGAGCCGGTGATGAACGGCGCGCCCGGCCGGCGGAGCTGATGGATGACCAGGCCGAACAGCGACTCGGCCACCCCCTGCATGATCTGGCCGGCGTGCGTGATCGGCGCGGTGGCGCCGGCGATCGGCGCCGGCGCATAGACGAGCGGGATGCCCCGGTCGGCGCAGAAGAGCAGCTTGTCGAGGACCTCGACAGGATGCATGAGCGGGCTCACGGGCTCGCCGTACTGGATGAAGTAGGGCTTGGCGCGCAGCTCTTCGGCGCCGCTGCGCAGCTCGCCGGCGATCTTCCACATGACCTCGAGGTCTTCGACCCCGGCGGCCGTCATGACCAGCGGCTTGGTGGTGTTGCTCACCATCGCGCGGAAGCTCTCGAGGTAGGCCGCGCCGGCCGGCACGTCGTGCGGATAAGCGCTCGACATGACGAAGTCGATGTTGGGCAGGCCGTCGCACAGATGCGCCATGCGGCCGACGTCGGCGAGCAGGCTCGGGCGACGCGCGCCGGTCTCGAGGTCGTACGTGTACATGAGGTCGGAGCCGGTGCCGAAGTACGAGTTGTAGCCGCCGAGCTGCATGGCGAGCGCGCCGCCCCGGTCGTAGACGGGGATCGTCGAGGGCACCGTCGCACGCGCCTGCGCCACGAGCTCGCGCGGGATGCGCACGAGGTCTTCGCCCTCCACCGTCGCGCCGACGCCGGCGAGCAAGGCGCGCGCGCCGGCGTGCGGCACGGTCATGCCCACGTCGGCGATGATGCCCAGAGCCGCATCGTAGATCGCCTGGCACTTCTCCTCTGAGAGGACCGTCATGCGGCCGCTGAGCCCAGAGGCGGGCAGGTCATTCATGGTCCGTTCTCCTCCAGGGCCACGCCCAGGCGCTCCAGGACGGATGAGACGTCGTGCGCCGAGGTCCGCGGGTTGATGGTGCAGAAACGGAGCGCGGAGCGGCCCCGGACTCGCGTGGTGGTGACGACCGCGTACCCTGCCTCCGCGAGCGCGGCGGTCTTGGCAAGGTGCGCCTCATGATCGGCGCCCCGCTCGGCGAACGTGATGATCCCGAGCTGCGCCGGCGTGACGACCTCCCAGGCTCCGTCACGGGCGATGACGCGCTCCGCGTGCTCGGCCAGCGCGATGCCGTGAGCGATGGCGGCGCTGAGGCGCTCGACCCCGTAGATGCGAAAGCTCAGCCACAGCTTGAGCGCACGTCCGCGTCTGGTCAGCTCAAGGCTGCGGTCGCGAAAGTCGACCTCCTCGTTCACTGCCGTCACGTCGGCGAGGTAGTCCGGCGACATATGAAAGGCGCGCTTCAGCACCCCGGGACGACTGACGAGCAGACAGCCCAGGTCGTAGGGCTGAAACAGCCACTTATGCGGGTCGAGGACGAGCGAATCGGCGCGCTCGATCCCCCTGAGGACGCGCCGTCCCGCGTCACAGAGCGCGGCGGAGGCACCGTAGGCGCCGTCGACGTGCAGCCACAGCCCCTCGGCCCGGCAGAGGTCCGCGATCTCAGGCAGCGGGTCGACCGCCCCCGTGTTCGTCGTACCGGCGTTGGCCACGACGAAGGCTGGGCGGCGCCCGGCGGTCTTGTCCTCGCCGATGGCCGCGGTAAGTGCCGCGACGGGCAGTCGCATGTCGCCATCGGCGGGGATCACGCGCACCTGGTCGGCAGCGAAGCCGAGCGCCGGCAGCCCGCGCACGATCGACGCATGGGTTTCGCCCGAGAGGTAGCAGACGCCCGCTCCGCCGGCGGCGCGAGCGGCCACCAGCGCCGTCAGGTTGGCGAGCGATCCGCCACTCGTCATGACGCCCTCGGTGCCCTCCGGCAGGCCGAGCAGTGACCGCAGCCAGTCGAGCGTCACCAGCTCGACGGTCGCCGGTCCCGACCCGCCCGCCCACGAGGCGGCGATCGCGTTGAACCCGGTGCCCAGCCACTCGCCGAGCACGCCGGCAAAGGACGACGGGCCCGGGACGCGGGCGAAGTTGCGCGGGTGGTCGCCGTGCTGCATGTTGGCGAGTGCCACGTCGGTGAGGGTCTCGAGCGCCCGCAGAGGGTCAGAGCCTTTCTCGGGCGGCGGTCCGCCCAGGGCAGCGCGCAGTTCCGCGGGCGTCCCTGTCTGGATCGCGGGTTCGTTCGCGAGGCCCTCGAAGTGCGCGATCACGCGATCGACGACCCAGTAGCCGAGCCGCCGCATCTCGGCGGCGTCAAGACCCAGCGGGTCCGCGGCGTCAATCGAGTCAATCATTGGCTGCGACCCTCCTTGCGGCACAACGGGCCGGCACCGCGCAGTCGCTCACCACGTGCCGGTGGCGAAACACCAGAGGGGCGCCGCGACCGCGAGAATAGGGACGAGAGCGATGACGAGCAGCGCCAGGGTACGATGCCAGGATGAGCGTGACAGCATGTGGCGCCTCCCGAGCGGATTCCGGCCTGATCCGCGTCCATTATGGACCCGCGGCCTCCAGCACGGCGACTCCGCCCGGCGGCGAGTCGCGGTGCCCGGGACCTGCCCGGTGGCCTTCTCGTGATCGGGATCGGCAAGCAGGAGCGCGTGACCGCAAGCGAACCGTGTCACGCGCCGATCGCAGCGGCCGCGAAACCGACGAGCACGTCGACGCAACGCTGCAACAGAGCCGCCGCGTCCTCCCCTTCGAGACCGACGCCCGCCGACAGCATCGGCTGCACCGAGGCAAGGCCCATGAGCGCCGCGCCCAGCACCATCGCCACGACTCGAGGATCGGTCTCCGGGGCGCCGGGCCCCTTTTGCTCGATCTGTTGCTCGAGCCAGCTCGCCAGAGTGCTCAGCGGCCGCAAAGGCGAGCCGTCAAGCAGGCGCTCCGGGGCCAGACCGTCGATCTCGGCGCGCAGCATGAGAAGAAGCGAGGTGCGGCCCCCGGTCAGGACGTAGCTGAAGACTCCACGGAGTGCCGCCAGTGAGGTGACGGCGTCCGCCTCAGGCCTGGCCATCGCGCTCATCGTCTTGGCCTCGCCGTCGAGGATCTCCGCCACGATGTCGGTCTTGGTGCCGAAGTAGCGATGCACGAGCGCGTGATTGACACCTGCCGCCGCCGCGATCTCGCGCACGCTGACGCCGTCGATGCCGCGCGTGGCGAAGAGGTCGCGAGCGGCGGCGAGTATCAGTTTGCGCGTGACGCTCGAATCACCGCGCGGTGCGCCCATCGGCCGCTCCTCTCCACTTCTCGCCTACCGCGGCCGGCGTCCGCACCTGCGATCCCAGCCCGCGCCCGAGGACAAAAGCAATTGTGCCCCGGTCACCTCTAGGTTACAGTCGCCACAGGGTGACTTTCAACGGAGGGGGAGCCATGGACGACCTTACTCGCAAGCAATTTCTCGCGGCATCCGGCGCTACAGCCGGAGCGTTGTGGGCGGCCAACGCGATGGGCGTGCCGGGCTTCGGCAGCCCAGACCAGGCCATGGCCGCGGGCAAAGCTTTCGACCCTGTGGTGCCTCCCGGCGACCCCACGCTGCCGCAGATCGCCGACAAGCTCATGCACAACAACTGGTACATCCCGGTCGAGCCGCTGGCCGAGGACGAGATCCGGGTGTCGTTCATGGGTACGGCCTTCGTCCCCCGCATCGCCCAGGCCGCCAACAGCGTCTTCATCGAGGTCGGTTCCGGGCAGAGCTTCGTCTTCGACCTCGGCATGGGCACCCTGACCAAGTACCAGGCCATGGGCGTGCCGTACACGCGCATGCAGCACCTCTTCATCACGCACCTCCACGCCGACCACATGAGCGACCTGACTGCCCTGTACTGCTTCGGGCCTCCGCACGGGCGCGTGACGCCGATGCACGTCTACGGGCCCAGCGGGCCGAAGCTGAACGGCGCCGTGTACGACAAGGAGGGGACCGAGGCCTTCTGCGAGGCCCTCTACGCGATGTGCGCCTGGCACCGGGAGGCCTTCAGCTTCCTTCCCACCGACCTCAAGCCGACCACGGAGAACCCGAACCCTGGAGGCGGCTACGACATCGTGGCGCACGAGTTCGACTACAGGGCTGAGGGCGCCGACGCCATCGCCTATCAGGACGACGACGTCACGATCACTCACTTCCCCGCCGCCCACGACCGCGACGGCTCGGTGAGCTACAAGCTCGAGTTCAAGGGCCAGAGTGTGGTCTTCAGCGGCGACACCAAGCCCACGACCTGGCTGCCCAAGTACAGCAAGGGTGTGGACGTGCTCATCCACGAGATGGCGCTCACGCCGCAGACCTGGGTCGAACACCAGTCGGACCTCTACCCCGGCGACGACGGCTACTCCACGAACCTCGCCGGGTCGATGGAGGTGCAGGCCAACTCGCACACCCCGGAGAAGGGATTCGGCCAGATCATGGCCAAGTGCGAGCCGCGCCTCGGCGTCATCACGCACTGCCATTTCAACCAGGACTGCTTCATCCCGGCGATGGACGCCGTGCGCAAGCAGTACGACGGTCCGCTCGCCTGGGCGATCGACGGCATGGTCATCAACCTGCGGCCTGGCCAGGACATCAAGCAGCGCATGTCGCTCATGCCCGACTTCGCCTGGGACCTCATGATCGCGCAGTACAGCTCCGACGAGCTGGAGCCGGCC
Organism: uncultured Thermoleophilia bacterium; assembly: GCA_903862845.1. Taxonomy (GTDB): domain Bacteria; phylum Actinomycetota; class Thermoleophilia; order UBA2241; family UBA2241; genus CAIXSE01. Next base: position 21,880 of record CAIOZS010000132.1, on the reverse strand, counting down.
AAGTACAAAGGGCCGTTCGCGCAGTACAGCGACTACACCATGGAGCACATCCCCGCGGAGTGGAAAAAGTGGCCGGCCGACAACGCTGAGTGACGCCGGCGAGCCACCGCCGAGAACGGCCGGCCGCCGCTGTGCAGCGGCCGGCCGTTCTCATGGGCATGCGCTCCTCCCAGCCTGAGGGCGGCGGCGGCCGGCGTTCAGCCGCCGCCAGGCCGAGACCGGCCGCGCGGGCGCTGCGCCCCCGGGCGCCGGCCCTTGTCCCACTCTGCGGGGTGGCCGTGGCCGCGCCGGCGCAGGTGAGCGAGCAGGTCGCCGCGGCGCGCGAAGGCCTCCCCGCAGGTGGCGCAGCGAAACGTGATCGGAGTGCCGAGGCGCGCGGCGGCGCACTCGTCGTGACGCAGGAACATGTGGGTGTCGAGGTCTCGCTGCGACTTGAGGGCCGCGCTGCAGATTCGGCAGTCGAAGGTCTTGGGAGTGGTGAGCGTGCGCACCTGACATCGTCCTCTCGACGATTGGCCGCATCCGCCGCCGAATCTGCTTTCGAGAGCCGGCGACGACGCAGCCTGTTGACCGAGCAACTATCTATTCCCTCAAACCGGGAAGAGGGCACCTGCCAGGGCTCACTCAGGCAAGGCTCCCAGCTCCGACATCATCAGCACCGAAGGCCTGCGCCACGCTTCTGCGCCGCGCCCCGGGACCGAGTGCACATGTTCGCGCCCGGTCATGAAGGAAGAGTCCCGAACGCCGTGGTGCGGCCCTCCTGACGAAGCCTCGTCTCTGCGGGCTCACACCGCAGGCACTGTGATACTCGCATCCCCGCGCCGCTACAATGCAGCCACGTCGGAGGGGGACCCGCCGGCGGGGCTGGACCGCCATCGCGGCAACAGCGGTCACGAACGTGGGGGATTCAATGGAAGGGCCAAGAAAGTTCGCGACCAAAGGGGTGAACGGCACGCTTGTGGTGACGCCGGATCGCATCCTCATCAGGCGAAAACGCGCATTGCTGCCGTTGATGGGTCAAGGCATCAGGGGGAGCAAGGAGATCGCCATCGACCAGATTTCCGGGACTCAGCTCAAGAGGGCGACCGCATTCGTCAACGGCTACATCCAGTTCTCACTCCCCGGCGGCGAGAAGAAGCGCGGCGGCTTCGCTGCGGCGCAAGACGAAGACTCGATCATGTTCACGAGCAAACAGCAGCCGGGCTTCGAGATGGCGAAGGAGCTGGTCGACCTGTATCGCGAGGCTGCGCGGAACGCCGCAGCGGAACCGAGCCGGTGATGGAGGTCCTGCGTTCGTCGCTCGGCGGAGCGCAGGAGTGATCGCTTCTTCCTGCGGGTGAGCTGCGCGGCCCCGCGCGGTATGCCCACGGAGGTACTGGCTACAGGCTCTCCAGCGCGAAGGTGGACTCGACCGGGACCCCTGCTCGCAACGTGCTGAGAACGACGCAATAGCGTTCGGCGCTGCGCAGCAGCCGCTCCGCGCGCTCTCCGCGTTCGTCCCCGCGCACCACCACGCGGGTGTGGGCGCGCACGGCGGTGATGCCGATCGGGTACTCCTTGCCCATCGCCAGCGTGCCACGCGGGTCCCAGTCGCCCTCGACCGAGACCTCCAGCTCCTCCAGATCGATGCCCATGTTCGCGGCGACCATGCGCAGGGTGGTCTCCTGGCAAGCCGCCAGAGCGGCAAGCAGAAGGTCCCCGGAACAGGGCACGTCGCCGTCGCCGCCGACGGCAGGGTGCGCGCCGCAGCGAAACCTGGCAGCGGGCACCGACTCCGCAGAGACGACGCAATGCAAGGGATCAGCCAGATCGCCGCTGCCGCCGCTCACGCGCAGGACTTCCGTGGCGCTGTCGGGATCTTCGAGATAGCGCTGCCGGATCGGCGCCTGACGCGCGCGGACGTCTACCTTCGATGTGGGCATGTGGCCACTCCTTTCGCGAGGTCGATGGCCTTCGACTCAAGGGACCGCGTGCACGCTCGCCTTCATGACGGCTACCGGTTGCGCAGGAAACGCACGGCCTCGAGCGCCGCCACCTGCCCCTCGCCCACGGCCTTGGCTGTCTGATACGGCTCCCCCGTGCAGTCGCCCGCCGCGAAGACTCCGGGCACCCCGGTCTCCATACGTCTGCCGACGGTCACGTGGCGGCCGTCGGAGGCCAAGCCGTCGAGAAGGGTGCGCGGAGAGACGCTGTTCTTGTAGATGAACACCGCGTCTACCTGCAGTTCCTCGCCGGGCAGCGACACGAGCATGTGGCCGTCCGCTCGCGCCAGGCGTGTCGGTCGCGCCCCCGGCAGCACGCGCACGCCCTCCGGGAGGCGGTAGTCACCCTGGTACAGGGGCAGGTACGTGACGTCGACGCCGAAGTCCTCGGAGAGAGCCGCTGCCTCCTCCTCGCCCTCGGGAACGTAGCTGATGAAGGCTGCGCGGCGCCCCGCGAACAGCCTGCCATCGCAGGTCACGCAGTAGCTCACCCCCTGGCCCACGAGGTCCTCTTCACCCTCGATCTCGGCTTCGCGGTACACGCCGGTGGCGAGCACCACTGCGCCGGCGTGGTAGACCTCGCGCTCGCTGAAGACGACGAATCCGTCTTCGCCGCGGATGATCTTCCCCGCCTTCTCCCCGATGACGGGCACGTCGAACTCTTCGAGATGGCGCTCGAAGGCGGCCGCCAGCTCCTCTCCGCTCGCCGCAGTGAACCCGGGGTAGTTCGCGATCGACGGCGCCTGGCGGATACGGCCGAACGGCGCCTGCCCGCCCATCAGGGCCACGGTGCGCCCGCGATTGGCCACATTGATGGCGGCAGAGATGCCCGCCGGCCCCGCCCCCACCACGATCACGTCGTAGTCTGACGACTTGGCTGCTGGCTCCGTCATCAGTCCTTTCCTCCAGTATCCCGAACCCCGCCCGCCGGAGCTCACGTCAACGAGGAATACCCCCCACGGGCATCGGCGAAAACGAGCAGGTGTGGTGGGAGGAAGGCCCCTCGGCGGGACCAGCCTGGAGCGGCGTCGAGCGCAGCGAGCTCAGTTGGCTCTATGATGCCAGCACGCTGTGCCGGCCCGCTGACTCGAACAAGGCCACGGCCCCCACACGTCTTACCCCAACGTGACCACGATTCTCTGGGCACCCTCCCAGAGGAGGCTCGTGCCCAGGGCGCGCAGGTTCTCGTTGCCCTCCACGATCGTCGCAAAATGATTGCCCGCCAACGGGCCGGCCTTCGAGGCGAAACTGACGCTGCCGTACGAGAGCAGGATCTCCGTCTCGGAGACGCCGCCCGGGTAGAGCAGGATCTCACCGGGTTGCGGATAGCTCGTGGCGTTCTCGGGCGCGAGCCCGAGATCGCGGTCGCCGAAGGGGATCCAGCCGGCCTCCCCACTCCAGCGCACGTGGATGAGGCGCGACTCGAGCGGCAGGAGCCGCCGGAATGCCGCCACGGTCTCGGGAGCGTCCTCCTTCTCGAGACGCGCGACGAACGAGAATCCGCCTGCCGTGATCCTCACCATCGTCGACCTGCCCCTCGTTGGCTCGATCATTGGTTCGCTCGTCAGCTTGCACAGAGCGACGGCCGGAAGCAAGTCATCATGCTTGGTGGAGGCGCGTGTCGCCGCAGGCCGACGCACGAGACGCTGCCGCCGCCCGGGCAACGCCGGGCCGGGGCCGGTATGCTTTCTCCTCACCACCAGTGGGAAGAAGAGGCTCGGCGGCGCGGCGCATCCTCAGGGCTCCGCCGCCGACTACCGAAGGAGAGGCTCACGCATACCCTGCGAGGAATAGCGCAGCCGAGGATTGGCCCTCTGGCCGACGTGCGGCCGAGGCCGCACGTGAGCGCGCGCATGCGACGCGGCGAAGCGTCGCGCGGCGAAGCGCGAAGGGGCGCGCGCACGCGCCGCGGCCGAGGAGTGCTCGCTGCTGGCGCGGCGATTCTCTGCCTCAGCCTGGTCGCCGCCGCCTGCGGGCCCAGCGCCGTACCCTCCGCCTCCTCGAGCCCCTCTCCCTCTCCCTCTCCGTTGCCCTCCACTCCGACCGCCCACATCTCGATCAAGCCCGGAGGCGGCAGCCAGAGCGCGAAGCCGCAGAAGGGCATCACCGTGCGGGTGCGCGGCGGCACGCTCGTCAAGGTCAGCGTCAAGACGTCCGGCGACGCCGTCAGAGGCACGCTGGGCAACTCCGCCACCTCCTGGCACAGCCAGTGGGCCCTCAACACCGACACCCGCTACGCGGTGAAGGTCACGGCTCTCGATGCCGCCGGACGCACCGTCACCAAGATCGGCAGGTTCCGCACGCTGAAGCCCAAGGCCACGTTCTCTGCGCAGATCTTCCAGGGGAAGGGCCTCACCTACGGCGTCGGCATGCCGATCATCGTCCAGTTCGGCAATCCCATCACGAACAAGAAGGCGGTGGAGCAGTCGCTGCACCTGTGGGCCTCGAGGCGCGTCGACGGGGCATGGTATTGGGACAACAGCTCGACCCTGTACTTCCGCCCGCGCGCCTACTGGCCGCCGCACACCAAGGTGCGCTTCGTCGGCCATCTCGACGGCGTGGAGGGCGCGCCCGGCGTGTACGGCGTGCACACCGTCAAGCAAGACTTCGAGATCGGGCAGTCGCTGATCGCCGTGGCCAGTGCGAGCGCCCATCACGTGCGCATCTACAAGGACAAGCGCCTGTGGGCCACCTGGCCCATCAGCACAGGGCGACCCGGCAAGGACACGCCCAACGGCACCTACCTGACGATCGAGAAGCAGAACCCCGCCCACATGGTGGGGCCCGACTACGACCTCATGGTACCGTGGTCGGTGCTCTTCACCTGGAGCGGCAACTACATGCACGACGCCTCCTGGTCGGTGGGCGTGCAGGGCTACGCCAACGTCAGCCACGGCTGCGTGAACCTCTCTCCGGAGCACGCGCAGACCTACTACGAGCTCGCCGTGCCCGGCGATCCGGTGACCGTCACCGGCAGCCCCGCGGCCGGCACGTGGGGCGACGGCTGGACCGTCTGGTTCCTCTCCTGGGGCGAACTGCTGCACGGCAGCGCGCTGCACAAGGCGGTGAAGGTCGGCCCGAAGGGCAGCACGTTCGTGGCCCCCTCGTCGCTGCCGAGGTCGAAGGCCAAGGCGCCGGTCGGGAAGCCCAAGATCGGGAACGCGCAGGCGTCGTAGCGGGACGCCGATGGTGCCTGACGGTCGCCGGCGGTGGCGCCTCGCCCTCCGTCAGCGCTGCTTGCTCGACGCGCTCTTGCCCGCCGCTTCAGGCCTCGTGACAAACACGGCCGCCTGCTCGTAGGGCGGCATCCCGACGGCTGCCATCGGCATTCTGTCGGCGATCGTCGGTATTCTTTCGAAGAGCTCCGAGCGCGTGATGGCGGCAAGGGCGTGCGGGTTCACGTAGACGATCACGGCCTCTCTGGGCTGCTCTCTCAGGCTCCTTTCCAGGTTGGCGACGACCCCCTCCAGCACCTTGCCCGGGAACGGGTTGAACAGGTAGATCACCAGCGGATCGCCGGGGAGCTCGAAGTCCTCCGCGTCCAGGGTCAGGAGCTCGACGCGAGCAGGGTCGAGCTTCTCGGGCCCGTAGCGAGCGATGTTCCGCCTCGCGACCGCGATGCACGCCGGCGAGATGTCCACGCCGATCAGCCTGCGGAAGGGGTACGCGGCCGCGACCATCAGCGGCTTGCCCTTGCCGCAGCCGAGATCGATGAACACGAACCGCGAGAAGTCGATGGCGAGGCCGTCGAGCGGCGCTCTGATGGCGGCGGCGCTCGTCGTCTCGTAATGGACGACCAGGTGACCGCTGCGGGTGACGCCCGGCCCGAGCTCGCGGCCCACGAGGACCGCGGCCGTGTCCGTGCCGTGCGCGGCGTCGAACCCATCCTGCAGTGACTCCCTCAGCTTGCGCCGCTTCAGGCGCCGCATCGTCAGGGGGGAGATCAGGATCAGGGGAAGCCCCTCGAGCGTGGCCCCGAGCCCGAGATCCCGGATGGAGGCGGCAAGAAGCTTTGCAGCCCTCACGCCCGAGCCCAGAGCGCCAGGGCGGGCGCCGCCCGTCGCAACGCCTGCCAGGCGACGAGGCCACCGGCGAGCGCGCCGCAGAATCCGGCGACCGCGACCGCAGCGGCCGGGATGCGCGCGGCGGCCAGCGCGACGGACCGCGCACGGGCGGCGCCCATGCCGGAGCGCAGCACCAGCGCTTCGGGAAGACCGCAGCGCACGGCCGCGCGCTCGAGGCGAAGGGGAGCGATGACGAGCAGACGAGCGTTGCGGGCGTTCACGTCGGCCAGCATAGCGCAGGCCGCGTGGCGGCGAGCGCCGCGAATGGGGTCACTCGACGCCTTGTTCGGCGAGGCCTTGAACGACGCCGTCGCGGGCATACCGGGGAGACGTCAACTATCGCCAATCCGGAGGGAGCCACCATGAAGAAGTCGATAGGTCCCGAGACCCTGCTCTATCCCACCCCCGTCCTTGTGGTCGGCAGCTACGACGCCGCAGGCCGGGCCAACGCGATGACCGCTGCCTGGGGAGGCGTCGCCTGCTCCAAGCCGCCCTGCGTCTGCATCTCCTTGCGGGCGGCGACCGCGAGTCACGGCAACATCATGGCGCGCAGAGCCTTCACGATCAGCCTGCCGAGTCGCGAACAGGCGGCCGCGGCCGACTACTTCGGCATCGTCTCGGGGCGCAAGGTCGACAAGTTCGCGGCCACCGGCCTGACGGCCACGCCCGCCGAGCTCGTCGATGCGCCGTACGTGGCTGAGTTCCCGCTGGCCATCGAATGTGAGCTTCTCGAAGTGCACGAGCTCGGCCTGCACACCCAGTTCATCGGCCTCGTCAAAGACGTCAAGGTCGACGAGAGCTGCCTGGACGAAAAGGGGCGCCCCGACGTGCGCAAGCTCGATCCCATCGCCTTCGCCATCCCCAGCAGCTACTTCGCGCTGGGCGACCTTCTCGGCCCGGCCTACTCGATCGGCAAGGTCTTCAGCGAAGCCGCGGATGGTTGAACCCGCGGAGGCGAAGGCGCCGGACGCACCACCCGCCGATGGGGAGGGAGCCTCCCCGGCTCGGGAGGACCCGCCGTCGGCGCGCTCCGGCCACCTCGCCATCATGCTGCTGGGCTGGGTGGCGGCCATCATGTCGACCGGCGTCTGCCTCTCTGCCGTGTCGCTCCCCTCCGCCACCGCGGACCTCGGACTGAGCCCCTGGATGCGCAGCGCCTGCGCCAGCGCCGCCACCTTGGCCATCGCGGCCACCGCCCTCGCCGCCGGCGTCGCCGCCGACCGGCTCGGCCGGCGCCGCGTCCTCATGTGGTCCTATGCCCTCGCCGGCGTCGCCAATCTGGCGATCGTCCTCATCCCGTCGGCAGCGGTGTATCTGGCGGGCAACATCCTCGCCGGCGTCGCCTACGGCGTGGTGCTGACCGCTACGTACGCCTTCGTGAAGGCAGTCGCGCCCCGCGGGAGCCTCGGCAAGGCGCTGGGCCTGTGGGGCATGTAGCATCGTCTTCGCCACCATCGCCAGCCTTGCCGGCGGACTGCTCGCCGGGGTCGACTGGCACTGGGTATTTCTCGTCGTCCCCGCGATGTGCGCACTGAGCGCGCTGCCGACCCCCCGCCTGCTCCCTCGGATGCCGCGCCTGGCTTCGGGTCCGGTGGACCTGTGGGGCCTGTTCCTCATCGGATTGGGCCTGATGATTCTGATCACGGGCTTCCTCGCGGTGGCGACCGATCCCGGGAGCCTCGTCGCGTGGGCGCTCGTCGCCGGGGGTGGCCTCGTGCTCGTCGCCTGGGTGATCGTCGAGCTGCGCCGGCGCGCTCCCGCCTTCCCGGTGCGGCTCTTCCGCTCGCGGCCCTTCGTGGCCGCCGTGCTCGTCGGCGTCTTCGTCAACGGCGCCTGCGCGGCGCTGGTCATCAGCCTCAGCGACTATCTGCAGTACCAGAAGCAGGGCTCTGTGTTCGTCGCCACTTTCGGGCTGCAGCCCTTCTACCTCATCGGCGCCGCCGCCTGGCTCGTCGCGGGCCGGCAACTCAGCGCCGGCCGCTCGCCGCGCGGCGTCATCACGCTGAGCTCGCTCGTCGCGGCCGCGGGCTTCATCGCCCTCCTGCCGGTCCAGCAGAGCTCGGCCTACTGGGTGATCCTGCCCGGATCCCTGCTCCTCGGGTATGGGGTGAACGCGGCGATGACCGGCCAGGCGCAGGTCATCGTCGACTCCGCACCGCCGGACGCCTACGGCGCCGTGACCTCCTCCCGGCTGACGATCGGCGAGCTCGGCTACTCCCTCGGCATGATCCTGACGACCCTGCTCCTCAGCCGAGTCACGGCGAGCGGCATCGTCCACGGCCTCACGGAGCAGGGCATGAGCGGCGAAGACGCATACGCCACGCTCGCCGCCCTCAATACCTCGCTGCTCTCAGGGCAGACCCCTGCCGTGAAGAATCTCCCCGATGTCTTGCGCATAGCCGCCTCGGCCTTCGACGCCGCGTTCGACGCCAGGATGGCGATCGGCGCGGCCGTGATGGTCGCGACTGCGGCGGCTGCGTGGCTGCTCATGCGTGAGCGGCGCCCGCACTGACCCGGACCTGGGCTGGCGGCCGCAGGCGAGGCGCGAGGACGCCCGCCGGCGCGCGATTCCGTGTACGGTCGCGTTCGGGTAGGTATAGCATCAGGGATCGAGATCGGTCGGCCTCCACGCTTGAGGGGGGGCGTCATGCCCGGTTCCAACTCGGCCCAATTCGAGGTTGATCGCTCAGGCGACTACGTGCGGCAGCTCGAACAGCTGCTGGACCGCTCGCCCCTCCCGGCATACATCAAGGACCGCGAGAACCGGGTCACCTTCGCGAACGCCACGATGTGCGAGCGGCTCGGGCTCCCCAGGGGCGAGGTGCTCGGGAGGACTTCCCACGAGCTCTGGCCTCGCGAAATCGCGGATGGGCTGCGGGCGAACGACGAGCGGGCGCTGACCTCGGGCCAGACAGTGGTGACCGAAGAGACCACCCTCGAGCCCGATGGACCCCACGTCTTTCTGACGAGCAAGTATCCGATCCTCGACGAAGATGGCAGCGTCGTGGCAGTCGGCGGCATGTCGACCGACATCACCGACCTCAAGCGAGCGGAGTCCGAGGCGCTGATGGCGCAGACTCATCTGGCCACGGCGATTGAGAGCATGACCGACGCGGTCTCTATCACGGACGCCACCGGCCGGCTGACGGGCTTCAACCCGGCCTTCGTCAAGTTTCACAGGTTCGCAGGCAGTGAGGACTGCGTGGACACGCTCGACCGATTCGCTGAGCTGTTCGACATCTTCGCCGCCGATGGGGAACCTGCACCGCAAGACCAGTGGCCGGTGCCCCGTGCCTTGCGCGGCGAGACGGGCACCGACGTCGAATACGGCGTGCGGCGCAAGGACACCGGCGAGACATGGGTCGCGACCTACGGCTACGCCCCCCTGAGAAACGCCGCCGGCGAGATCACCGGGACCGTAGCGGTCGGGCGCGACGTCACCGAGCAGCGACGCGGTGAACAGCGGCTGGCGCAGGTCGAACAGCTGATGGAAGCGCAAGTCGCTCTCGTGCGGTCGGAGGAGCAGTTCGGCCTGCTCGCTGAGAACATCACCGACGTGATCTGGACCATAGACCTCGACACGATGCACGCCACCTACTTCACCCCCTCGGTGGAGAGGCTGCTTGGATACACGCCGGATGAGGCCGTAGCCCTGGAGTTTGAAGACCTGCTGACTCCCGACTCGCTCGAGCGCGTGAGGGCGACGCTCGCAGGCGGTATCCAGGGCGCCGAGCGTGGGGACATGCTGGGCCTCCGGGTGACCGAGGTCGACCAGTTCCGCAAGGACGGCAGCATCGTCCCCACCGAGGTCACGACGAGGTTCCTGCCGACCCCGGACGGGCGCCCACACATGGTGCTCGGCATCACCCGCGATATCGCCGAACGCAAGCGGGCGGAAGAGGCGCTGGGGGAAAGGCAGCGGCAGCATGAGACCATCATTCGGACGACCCTGGATGGGCTTCTGCTGACCGACGCGGCGGGCCGAGTGCTGGAGGTCAATGAGGCGTACTGCGCAATGAGCGGCTACAGCGAGCAGGAGCTCCTGACCATGAGCATCCAGGACCTGGAGGAGATGGACGCCGAAGAGATCGCCTCTCGCATGCGGAAGGTCGCGTCGGGGGTGCCGGACCGCTTCGAGTCCCGGCATCGCCGCAAGGACGGGAGCCTCTTCGATAGCGAGATCAGCATCCGCTACGAATCCACGGAGGGCGGCTGGTTCGCTGGTTTCGTACGAGACATCACGGAACGCAGACTGTGGGAGCAGGCCGTGCTTGAGAGCGAGGAGCGCTACCGCCTGCTTGCCGAGACCTCCCCGGATCTCATCTTCGTGATCGACTCCGATGATCGGGTCGTCTATGTGAACGGCGCTGCGGCGCGATCACTCAACGGCACCGCCGAGGAGATCATCGGTCGGTCACGCGAAGGCCTCTTTGAGCCACGGAGCTCCACTCTGATGGGGCAAGCGCTCAAGGCTGTCTTCGAGTCGGGCAAGACCCTCAGCCACGAGTCGCAAGCGACCTATCCGGGCGGCGTGATGTGGATGAAGACGACACTCGTGCCCATGAAGGACGAAGAGGGGCGGGTTGTCGCGGTCTTCGGTGTTGCTCGCGATCTTACCGACCACAAGCGTGCCCAGGATGCGGTCGTTCGATCCAGCGCTCGACTCGAGGGCGTTCTGAGAAGCGTGGTGCAGACGATGGGGAAGGTCATCGAGGCGCGCGACCCGTATACACAGGGTCACGAGAAGGGTGTCGCAACGATCGCGACGCTGATCGCCAAAGAGCTGGGTCTTCGCGAAGACGAGGTGGACGGAGTCGAGGTGGCGGCTCTCGTGCACGACATCGGTAAGCTCACCGTCCCGGCCGAGATACTCACGAAGCCCGGCCGGCTCTCAGACATCGAGTTCTCACTCATCAAGGTGCACTCTCAGGCCGGATACGACATCTTGAAGGACATCGACTTTGACTGGCCGGTGGCCGACATCGTGCTCCAGCACCACGAGCGCATGGACGGCTCGGGCTACCCGAGCGGCCTGCTCGGCGACGAGATCTCAATGGCCGCCCGGATCCTGATGGTGGCGGACGTCATCGAGGCAATGGCCGCCCACCGGCCCTATCGTCCAGCCCTCGGCCTCGATGCGGCCATCGTGGAGATCACGGGCCATCCCGAGAAGTTCGACCCGCAGGTCGTCGCGGCCTGTGTAGGGCTGTACGAAGCCGGCCGGATCGAGCTGTAGCTCCGGGCAGGTCCGGATAGCGCCCATGTTTACCGCCGACTCGAGAGGTGGCGGTTGCCCGAAGCCAGCGGAGCCAGTCCTCAACTGGACTGCCAGCGCGTGCCGACAGGGGCAGAATCACAGCCCCCGGCGACCGAGCCGTGATCGAGGGTCACGCAAGGCCGCGCAGGACGTCCTCGTAGGACTGTCGTGCGTGCAGGAGCCGGACCTCCTCGCCGTCCGTCTCCAGGATGGCCGGCGCCGGGTAGTTGAACGCCGGCCGCATGCTGATCGAGTACGCGCCCACGTTGTCGAAGCGCACGAAGTCGCCCACGGCCGGGCGCGCGGGGAGGTCCAGGGCGAGGTAGTCGCCGTCGATCGGCGACATGCCGCCGACCAGCATCGGCGCCTTGCCGGCAACCTCCGCGGAGACCTCGCGCGGGATCACTGTCACGGGGAAGTCGACGCGCCGTGCGTTGGGGCTGGTATCGAGGATCGACGCCGCGACGAGCGCGAAGTCCTGATCGCCGACGGTCTTGACCTCGAGCACGCGGGCGTACAGGCAGAAGGCGCTGGAGACAAGGGCGGCCCCGGGCTCGATGATGATGCGCGGCTGGCGGGCCCAGCGGGCTACGCCCGGCCGCAGCCCCTCCGCGACGGCGGCGGCGTAGTCGGAGAACGTGGTCGCCGGGACGCCGGCGGGGTCGCGGCCGACGGGCACGCGGCCGCGCAGCGACCCGCCGAGGTCGAGCACCTCGGGGCCGGCCGGGAAGAGCCGCTCCGCGACCCGGACCAGCCCGGCCGTGCGTGCCCGCAGGCCGCCCGCGGACCCGTCGAACACGTGGCTGTGAAGGCCGATGACGGAGATATCGTCGGCGCCGGCGATGCGCTCCGCGACGGCGTCAAGAGTCGTGCCCTCGGCGTCGAACCCCAGCCGCGAGACCCCGGCCTGCGGCCCGGCGAGACTGCAGCGCAGGCCCACGCCGAAGCGCCTCCCGGGATGTTCCCGGGCGGTCGCCAGCGCCCACTCGACGTCGCGCTCCGACTCGAGGTTCACGAGCGCCCCGGCGAGGAGCGCGTCGCGGACCGACTCCGCGGACTTGCCCGGGCCGTCGTAGACGATGCGCGGGCCGGGGATGCCCAGCCGCTCGACCAACCACAGCTCCATGGGCGAGGAGACCTCCACCATCATGCCCAGGGTCAGGGCGAGGCGGCACACGGCGGGCGTGTTGTTGGCCTTGATGCTGTAGGCGAGCTCCACGTCCGTCGCCGCGGCGGCCATCGCCGTCCGCAGCGCGGACACGTTGGCGCGGAACTCCGCTCCGTCGAAGACGAAGAGGGCGTCGCCGTAGACGCGAGCCAGGCCATCGAGGGCCGGCCAAGACATGCCGGCCCCGGGATCGGGCTGCGGGTGCGCCGGGCTCATTCAGGGCACCGTACTGCGTTCGACCACGTGCTCAAAGGGGCAGCAGCCGCTGCTTGAAGGCCTCGTCGTCCCAGCACGTGGTGATGACCCTCTGCATCGCGTTGTCTGGTTCGCTCATCGCGCGTCCTCCCCTTTGAAGATCCGCTGACCGCGTCTCCCCTTCTATCGGCAAGTGCAGCATCGCGCACGACTCGCGCGTGGGCTGCCGCCGGCTCGACGTGTCGGCGGCTCGGTGGCACGGCGGGGGCCTTGAGGCGGGCGCTGCGATGGAACGACGGCGTCGGCTACGCGGAGCGGCCTTTCGTCGCCGGAGCGCCGGTCGCGGCGCCGGGGGAGCGGCCGGCTGCGCTCTCCCAGCCCCACCGCGCCAGATAGAAGCAGCCGATCGCGAGCGGCACGCTGCCCACCGTGTCGAGCACGTAGTGCTCCTTGAGTAGCCAGGTCGACACGCAGATGGCGGCCGCCCAGACCAGCACGACCCACTTCCAGCGGCTGCCCATCACGAAGAAGGCGACGGCGCAGAGCGCCGCCAGGCCGTTGTGGCCGCTGGGGAAGGCGCCGTAGGCGCCGACCGTGCCCCAGGTCCAGCGCGTCAGCTCGCCGAAGAGGCCCGCGCCGGAGCTGGGCGGGCGGATCGTGAAGGCGGTCGGCGCCAGCCAGAAGAAGAGGTCGGACACACAGGCGAAGACGGTCATGCCGAGCAGAAACACGGTGAGGCCGCTGCCGTCGTGGCGCGCGACGTAGGCGATGACCGTGACCAGGATGATCGCGTACAGGGACAGGTAAACGGGCGCGAGCTGGGGCACGAGCGGCAGCGTCCGGTCTACGCCCAGGCCCTCGTTGAACGCCGGCGCGAGGTGCAGACGCTCCGCCCAGCCGGCGAGCGGCGTGTAGAGGTTCGCGGTCACGAGGGCGACGAAGAGCAGGATGAAGTTGAGCGGCGTAAGCGCCGGAGTACGGCTCACGCCGCTCGCGAGAGCGCGCCCGCCGCCATCGGAGGACCCGGCCATGGCTGCCTATTCGCCGCGCGGCTCCGGCGGCCTCCGCGGCGGGCGGGGCGCCGCGGGACGGCTCGCCGTCAGTGCGCGCTTCGGAAAAGACCCTTGAGCCGGATCGTGGTCCAGTCCTGCACCTCGGGCACGCGGAGCACCAGCACTCGCGAGGCAGGGACGTAGACGAACTGGAGGATGGTGAACTCGGTCATGTCGCTCGTGATCGGCCCGGTCTCCTTGGCGCCGCCTTCGGCCACGGGGACGCCGAAGATCTGCTCCATCGTCTTGACGTCGATAGAGCCCTTGCGTGTGTTCGCCAGGGCGATCAGGTTGTCGCGCCTGAGGTCGGGCGGATCATGGACGGGAAGCGGCCCCCAGTACGGGTCGACCGGGGTGTTGGCGATCACCTGCAGTCCGTCGGCGACGTCTGCGTTGGCGATGACATCGGTGGTGCCCACCTCGTAGGACCGTCCCTTGACGGGGCTCGCGACCATGCAGATGCCCGGGTAGCTGAAGCGCCAGGTCCTGAAGTACGCGTCGAGCTGCTGGAGGTCGGCGCAGTCCAGAGCGGCCTCGGTGAAGAACGCGTTGGCGGGCACACGGTCCGCGTAGACCTTGTTGTTGGGATAGGGGATCTCGATGCCGTTGTTGTACTCCATGGCGAGCCCGGCGGCGTTGAAGGACTGGATGCAGCCGACGGAGCCCGCGTAGTTGAGGACGGCCGTCGGTTCACTGCCGTCCGTCGGCTTGAACACCACCACGGTGAGGTACCGGTTGAAGTCGAGGAAGAACGCCGGGAAGTCGAACCCGCGCCCCATGGTGGTGGTCCCGCCGGCGGCGTAGGGCCCCCAGGCGGTGAGCGACGCGCAGCTCTTGAGCCAAGACCCGCCGCCCGCGCCGGTTCCGTCCGCGCCGCCGGCGCTCGGGGCTTCGCCGTCGGCCAGCTTCGTCACGAGCAGGACCTGCTCGATGAAGGCGATCTTCTTCAGGGACAACCCCGACGTCTCGCTCGCACCGGTCAGGACGTCCCGCAGCCGCTTGGGGTAGAGGCGGCACTGCGCGGAGGCGACATCCTGGAGGTCCTTCAGCGTCAGCTTGCTGTCCATCTCGGACAGGAGCTTGGCCAAGGCCTGCTCCGCGGTCGCGGCCATGCCTTTCATCTGGGAGCCGAGCAGGCCACCGTACTGCCTGCCCATCTCCTTGTAGTCGCCGCGGAGCACCACCACGCGGAGCTTGCCGGCGCGGTACAGGGTCCCTCCCTTGAAGGAGGACGCCTTCGTCAGTCCTGTAGCCGTCGACGTCCCCTCGCCGAAGCCAGAGAGGGTCAAGAACGCCACGAGGAGCAGGCCTAACGTCGCCACTCGCCTTCCGGACATCGGTGCCTCCTTCTGCATCGAGGAGCCCGCGCTGCGTACGGGCGCGTGTCGCCGAGGAGGCAGAGCGGAAGCGCGTCCTCCCCCGGAGTCTGCAGAGCAGCCCCGATCTTAGCCGGGGTCGGTCCGCCCCGCCAGACACCGTGGTCGGCCGGTGAGGGGTAGCCCGGGCTGAAGTGCAGCCGCTGACGGTTGCAGAAGACCTCAACGTACTCGAAGATGGCGCGCCTGGCGGCGGCGTCGCCCGGGTCAGGTCACCGGCGAGGCCGGCGGCGCGTGGTGCCGGTGCTCCCGTCTGGAGGTGACGAAGCTGGCCACGGCCCCGACGATGCCCACCAGCAGTGCCGCAGGGCAGAGGAAGAGGGCGATGACGAAGAAGATGCCCTCGAAGCCGGCCGGAGTCACGTTGCTGAGGATCGCGAACACGAAGAAGCCCAGGACCGACGCGCCCGTCAGGTACAGAAACCGCCTCGAGGTCCTCCAGGGATGGACGAAAGCCAGCACGAGGGCGGTGCCCGAGAGATACACCAGCGACTGGCCCGGGAGACTATCGTCGATGCCGACCACGCCGGCGACGACCGCCAGCGCCCCACAGATCGCGAAGAGGAGAAGCGTCAGCTTCCACTGCGATTTCGAGAATGCGTCGAGCATGACCCCGGCTCCTTTCTGGCCCCGATGAGTGAATGACCGCCACGCCTTGAGTATGCCCGCTCGACGCCGCGGCACCTTCAGCGCGAACCGTTGGCGCCAGGCTGTTCCGGCGCGCCCGAGCTCACCGTGCCTTCGGGGGTCCCCAGAGGCCCGATCATGCTCCCGGGTGCGGCACAAAAGAGCCGGTGCGCCGCGCCCGCTCGATGCGGTCCTTGCCGTTGTGCTTGGCCTCGTACATGAGCTCGTCTCCCGCGGAGATGGGCTCCTGTACGGAGCCGGGGGGCCGGTTGAAGGTGACGACGCCGATGCTGCAGGGGACCGGCCAGCCGTCCCTTGTCTGGAGACGACCAAGCTCACTGCGCAGGCGCTCGGCCAGCGCCCAGGCCTCGGGGGACCGGGTCTCGGGCATGAGGACGGCGAACTCATCGCCGCCGAGGCGACCGGTCAGCGGCCGCTCACGTACTCATAGGCGCCAATGTCGTAGCCACCTCCCTGCGGCATGGTGGTTCCTTCGATGTCGGTCTGGAGGTCGACCGCCGTGCCGGCATGTATCGCTGGGGAGCCGGCGAGGAGGTGATAGTCGTTCTCGCCGGCAAAGAGCGGATCGCAGAATTGGTTTCCTGCGCCCTCCCTCTGGATCCTATTGTCGATTGAGTACGTCATGACCCATTCGCTGCAATCATCGAACGGGATGATATCGCTGTCGAACAAGATACTGTTCGTGATGGTGACTCTGGATTGCCGGATCCAGCCTCAGCTCCATCCGTCGCGAGGACACCCGTCCAGGACGCCGGCGGCCACATTCTCGAGGGCCGCGTCGGACAGCGCTCCGGCCAGGTGCGCCATCTCGGCGGCGCTGCAGTCGTGTCCCTCGGCCCAGATGCGCCTGCGGCTCCTCGGCATCGTGGACGGCCAGCACCTCGTCGCGAAACGCCGTGTCGTCCTCGATCCGCGGGATCGGCTCCCGTACGGCCTGCTCGGACATCGGAGCGCCCCCTTTGTGGGCAGGCGGACATGTCTTCTCCCCTGAGTCATCGGCAGCGCGACCGCCAAACTCGACCGTGGAGTGGCTTGGCGAACCTCGTCGCCGGAAAGTCGCGCGCGGAGCTCCCGGCCTGAGGAGCCTCCTGCGGGCGCTCCGCTGGTCCGGCTCCCGGCAGCGAGGCCAGCGCTTCTCCGTGAACGCCTTCGCGTTGCTCGTGCCGGCCAGTCGTCGTCACACTGGCCCTGCCGAACTGGGCAAGACTCCGGGGCGTCAGGGTAGAAGGTGGGTGAGAATGGCCCCGGCGGGACGCACGCGACGGCGAGGGACTGAGAGATCCGCCGGCGCGATGTACTGTTGCATTCTCGTATCGCGCATGTAACATGTGCATATGGATATCGACCGACAGCGCCTGGACGAGGCCCTCAGGACCTTGGGCGAGGTCCTCGAGGCTCGTGGACTGACGTATGAGATCGTCGCCGTCGGCGGCAGCGCTCTCATGCTGCTGGGGCTGATCGGCCGCCCTACGAGAGACCTCGATGCGCTGGCGCTGGTCGAGGACGGCACGTACATCTCCGCCGACCCCCTTCCGCCTCCCCTCGCAGAGGGAGTCGTGAGCGTCGGCCGGGCGTTGCGACTCGCGGACGACTGGCTGAATCCAGGACCCACTGAGCTCCTCCGCTTCGGCTTGCCCGGGGGATTCGAGCAGCGCGTTGAACGCAGGTGCTACGGAGGGCTGACCCTCCAGGTGGCGGGGCGCTTGGACCAGATCTGCTTCAAGCTCTACGCCGTGGTCGATCAGGGGGGCGGGAGCAAGCACGCGTCAGACCTGAGGCGGCTGGAGCCGACTCGGGACGAGCTCCTGACCGCGGCCCGCTGGAGCCGGACACACGATCCGTCCGAAGGCTACCGCGAGGAGCTCGTGGCGACTCTCGGCGCGTTCGGCGTGGAGGCCGGCGGTGCCGACGTCTAGCGAGCAGCTCATGGAGAACGCCACGGCTCTCGCCTGGAGCCTGTGGACCGAGCTGGGCGTCTCAGGATGGCAGCGCAGCCACTCCTCGCACGCCATCGACCCCGAACGCCTCATCCTGTTCACGGCGTCCCTCGGGGACGCAGACCCCCGCCTGCGCGACGAAGCGACCGACTGGTGCATCGCCTACGGCCGCTACGTGTCGGCGGCGAGGCTGCGCAACCTGCTCGCCGCCGAGACGCCGGAGGCGCAGGCTGCCTTCGGCCGCATGGCGGCGACGGTCAACGCTCACTCGAACGCGCGCTGGCCCGGCGCGACGCAGGCCCGTCCCTTCGAGCGCACGAGACGTTCCGCCGTCGCCGACTTCAGCGGCCCGTCGCTCGTCGTGCTGCGCCTGCGCGCCCTGTTCGGCGTGGGCGCGCGCGCCGAGGTCGTGCGCGCCTTTCTCGCCGATCCGTCGGCGCGCCTCTCGGCCGCCGACGCGGCCGCCGCGGCGAGCTACACCAAGCGGAACGTCGCGGAGGCTCTGGAGGCCCTGCGGATGGCCGGCCTGCTGGAGGTGCACGCGCAGCGGAACCAGCGGCTCTACGGCCTCACCGACGCCGAGTGGCTCACGGCCCTGCCGGGCAGCCTGCCGGACTCCTTCCCGAGGTGGAGCAGCGTCTTCCGCATCCTGGAGGGCCTCATCGCGGGCGCACGCAGAGCCGAAGCGCTGACGGCGAGGGCGCGGACCGTCGAAGCGTCGGACGTCCTGCGCGACCTGCGCAGCGACTTCCGCCTGTTCGGCGTGCGCCTGTCAGAGGAGGAGCAGGGCCCAGACGCCTGGGTGACCATGCAGCGACTCGCCGTCGAACTGGCGGGGGCGTGGGCTTCTGGCTCGTTCACGAGCACCGCGTAGGCCGACGCCGGCGCGCGCTACTACGGTGGATTGCGAGGTATCCGTGAAAGCGATCGTCTGCACGGCCTACGGCGGCCCGGACGTCCTCCTGCTCGAGGAGGTCGAGAAGCCGCGCCCGCAGGCCGGCGAGGTGCTCGTCCGCGTGCACGCCACGACCGCGTCCAGGGCGGACTGTGAGATCCGCCGCTTCGAGTTCCCTGCGTGGATCTGGCTCCCCATCCGTCTGGCGTTCGGCGTCTTCAAGCCCCGCGTGCGCATCCTCGGCCAGGAGTTCGCCGGCGAGGTGGAGTCCCTCGGTGACGGCGCGACCGCCTTTGCGCCCGGGGACCGCGTCTACGGCACGACCGGGATCGGTCTCGGAGCCTACGCCGAGTACGTCTGCGTCGGCGGTCGCCGCGGCGGCAGCGTCGTGGCCCCGATGCCGGCGGCCATGCGCTACGCCGAGGCCGCCGCCGTCCCCTACGGCGCGATGGAGGCGCTCCGCTTCCTGCGCAAGGGCGGCATCGACGCCGGGCAGAGGGTGCTCATCATCGGCGCCGGCGGCAGCTTCGGCACCTACGCCGTCCAGCTGGCGAAGCATGCCGGCGCCGAGGTGGTCGCCGTCGACAGCGCCGGCAAGCTCGAGATGCTCCGCGAGCTCGGCGCCGACCAGGTCATCGACTACGCCGAGCAGGACTTCGCCGACGGCGCCGGGGACTTCGACATCGTCTTCGACGTCATCTGCCAGGCGCCGTTCGGCCGCGTCGCCCGCCTGCTGCGTCCCGGCGGGCGGTACGTGCTGGCCAATCCCAAGACGTCCCACTTCTTTCGCGGGCTCTGGACTTCGCTCACCGGCGACACGAAGGTGATCTTCGGCTCCGGTGCCGCCAGGGACGAGCACCTGCGCGCCGTCACGGAGCTCGTCGAGGCCAGCGAGCTCCGGCCGGTCATCGACCGCGAGTACCCCTTCGAGCAGATGGCCGAGGCTCACCGTTACGCCGACACCGAGCAGAAGAAGGGCAACATCGTCATTGTCGTCGACTGAAGCGGCGCCAGCGAGGCCGCGAAGGAGAAGCGCCGGCGGGACGTGGAATGCTCCGCTCGGGTACAAGACCCGGCGCTCAGGCCATAATCATGTCGTCCGCGGCAAGCACCGCACAGCCACAGCGGAGGAGACGAGATGTCCGAGCGGCTCGAGACGGCGCCATGACCGCGGATCCTCTGGCGACCCTGCGCGCCCGGCTCGCCCTGGCCGCGCAGCGGGAGAGCGAGGAGCGCACCCTGCACGTGCCGCCGGGGCACCCGTACTCGCCCATCCCGTCCATCGCGGACGTCGGGCGCGCGCTCCGCCGGGCGGAGGACCCGCCGCGCACGCTGCCGGGCATCGACCTGCGCGAGGCGGAGCAGCTCGAGCTCCTCGAGCGCCTGCTGCCGCTCTGCACCGACTTGCCCTTCGCCACGGCCGGCGACGGGCGCCGCTTCCGCTGGGACAACACCCGGTTCAGCGGCTCGGACGCGGTCTTCGCCGCGCTCCTGCTGCGCCACCTGCAGCCGCAGCGGGTCGTCGAGGTGGGGTCGGGCTATAGCTCGGCGCTCGCGCTCGTCGTCGACGAAGCGTTCCTCGGCGGCCGCACCCGCTTCACGTTCGTCGAGCCCGATCCCGAGCGCCTGCGGCAGCTGGTCCCGGCCGGGAGCTAGAGGGTCGCCTGCTGGACCGCCCCGTCCAGGACGTGCCGCTCGCCGTGTTCGAGGCGCTGGCGGCCGGAGACGTGCTGTGCGTCGACAGCAGCCACGTCGTCAGGGCCGGTTCCGACGTCCAGTCTCTCATCGACGAGGTCTACCCCCGCCTGGTCCCCGGCGTGTACATCTACGTGCACGACATCTTCTACCCCTTCGAGTACCCGCCGGCCTGGCTGGCCTCGGGATGCGCCGTCAACGAGGCCTACGTCATGCGCGCGCTCCTGCAGTCGAGCGCCGTCTTCGAGATCGTTCTCTTCGCCAGCTTCCTCGAGAGCTTCCACCGCGGGTGGTTCGCCGAGCATCTGCCCGCGGTACTCGAGGCGCCCTTCCCCTCCGGCGGGCTCTGGCTGCTGCGGCGCTGACGCGCGGCCGGACGCCGTGCGCCGGTCCGCGGCGTTCACCCGGTCAGGCCGGGGTCAGGACTCGGGGGCGATCTGCTTGACGACCTCCGGGATCACCGGGTTGACCTTCCCCGGCATGATGCTCGAGCCCGCCTGCATCGGGGGCAGGCTGATCTCGCCTAGTCCCGCCCGAGGTCCGGAGGACAGGAGCCTCAGGTCGTTGCAGATCCTGGACAGCTTCACCGCGATGCGCTTGAGCACCCCGGAGAACTGGACGAACGACCCCGGGTCCTGAGTGGCCTCGATGAGGTTCGGCGAGATCACCCGGGGTATGCCGCTCATCTCGTCGAGGTACCGGCAGGCCAGCTCGCAGTAGCGGGGCGGGGCGTTGGGCCACGTGCCGATGGCGGTGCCGCCCAGGTTCCCCTCTTCGATGAGACGGCAGCCTCGGCGAGCCGGCGCTCATCTTCGCCGATCATGACCGCAGAGGCCATGAGCTCCCGCCCGAGCGTCATGGGGACGGCGTCCTGCGGCTGCGTGCGCCCAACCTTGACCGCGGTCGGATACACGTCGTTCGTGCTCTGCCCCATGTTGACGTCGTCGAGCGGGTGCACGAACGCATGGTCGCCGCGCCCGTGGCCGAGGTGCTCCAGACCGCGACTGGCGATGACCTCGTTCGCGTTCATGCTGGCGGAGGTACCGGCGCCGCCCTGGATGACGTCGACGACGAACTGGTCATGGAGCTGCCCGGAGCGGACATCCTCGCAGGCCCTCAGGATCGCCGCGGCCTTGTCGCCCGGAAGGAGACCGAGCTCGCGGTTCGCCGTGGCGGCGGCTTGCTTCACGGCCGCCAGGGCGTTGACGAAATCCGGGTAGGTCAAGATGGCGATGCCGGTGATGCGGAAGTTCTCCCGGGCGCGCAGCGTGTGGATGCCGCAGTAGGCTTCGGCAGGCACGTCCCGATCACCGAGGAGATCGCTTTCGACGCGACACGCGACGGGCGGCATCTGCTCCACGCTGGAGATTGAAGGGGCTTGCGGCTGATCGGGCAGTACTCGCTGCGCACGCGACAGCCCAACGCTCGGGGACTGGCTGACCCAGCTCATCGCAGAACCCGCCCTGCCGCGCTCACGCGCGCTTGCCCAGGCGGCTCGACTCGCGCGCGTTCTCCATCTGGTCCAGTGTCGGAATGCCCTGGTTGCCGAGCTGAGAGACCTTCAGTCCCGCCGACCAGGCGGCGATGCCGAAGCACTCGGCAGGCGAGAGG
>CAIOZS010000131.1 GCA_903862845.1 uncultured Thermoleophilia bacterium | reverse complement strand
TGAGGCCGAGGATGGCGCTCGCGGTGACGCTCTTGCCGCAGCCCGACTCGCCGACGAGGCCCACGAGCTCGCCGGGCGCGACCGAGAAGCTCACCCTGTCGACGGCGTGCACGATGCCCTCGTGCGACGCGAAGTCGACGGACAAGCCAGCGACGTCGAGCAGTTGTTCAGCCATGTCCCCCGCAGGGTCGTGAATCATTCGACCAGTACATGAGTATCACACAATATATCCATGTCAATAACATTGCATCGACAGAATGTGGATGTATGCTGCCAATCGTCGAATAATCACCGACATCATGGCGGAGGCAAGTGAAGGAGCGCTCGTGGGGACCTCGCATGTCGAGATCGACGGCACCGCGCCTGCCACCATGGTCGAGCGGCGCAGCGGCGAGGTGTGCGAGCCAGACTACTTCGTGACGCTCGCGTGACCCGACCGAAAGAGAGGATGAGCATGAAGGTGTTCATAAGTGTCGATCTCGAGGGCATCAGCGGCGTGTTTGCCGAAGAGCAAACGACCAGAGGCACCGAGGCCTGCGGCACGGCCAAAGAGTACATGCGGGCCGACCTCGACGCCGTGATCGAGGGCTGCTTGTCCGCCGGCGCTGCCGAGATAGTGGTGGCCGACGGCCACGACCAAGGAGCGAATCTCCGCTTTGACGCTTTGCCGGCAGCGGTCAGCCTGTCCTCCGGCTCGCCGTCAACACTCAGCATGATGCAGGGGGTCGACTCCGGCTGTTCGGCCGCCATGCTGATCGGCTACCACGCCCGCGCCGGTACTCAAGGAGCAGTCCTCGACCACACCTACTCCTACGACGTCCAAAGCGTTCGCGTGGGCGACTGTGAGGTCGGCGAGGTGGCCATCAACGCAGCCGTCGCCGGTGTCTTTGGCGTGCCCGTGGTGCTGGTCTCCGGGGACGATAAGCTGGCTGCTGAGGCGCACGACCATATTCCCGGTGTCGAGTGCGTGGTCGTCAAGGACGGCGTGATGCGTACAGCTGCGCGCCTGTTGGCGCCCGAGGCTGCCCGCGCTGCGCTGCGCGACGGCGCTCAGCGTGCCCTTTCAGCGCCGGCTTGGCCGACGCCGCTCGACTTCGCCGCTCAGACGATGTGCGTCACGTTCAGGCGGACGGCCGCCTGTGACGCCGCCGCTCGCTGCCCCACGGTACGACGCGTCGGCGGCTACACGGTCGAGATCAGCGGCCACGACTACCTGGAGGTTTTCGACACATTCCTCACCTGTGTCGCGCTGGCACGTCTGGCAGACCACTGAGGCGGCACATCGTTGACGGACGCCCCGTCCACGGCCACTCGTGATCCGCCATGACCGGGAAGAGAGTGCTGATAACATCCCCCCCGAGAGAACCTACAGGCAGGTGTGGACATGGATGCAATCGATCTTGCGATCCTTCGGTCGCTGCAAGAGGATGGCCGCCGGCCAAACGCGGATCTCGCCCGCGAGCTGGGCGTCGCGTCGTCGACGGTGCTGGAGCGAGTTCGCCGCCTGGGGCAGCGCGGCGTGATCACCGGCTTCAGGGCGCTCATCGACGCCGGGGCAATCGGCCTGGGCGCACAGGCGATGATCACGACCACGCTGGCCTACGATCACATCGACACCATCGAGTTGTTCCACGACGCCATCGCCCGGATTCCCGAAGTCCGCGCCTGCTACGGAATCTCCGGCCGCTACGACTACCTGCTACATGTCGTGGCCCGCGACATCGGACATCTGCACGACGTCCTGCATACGCAGATCAACACGATCCCGGGTCACATCAAGACGGAGACCTTCATCGTGCTCAGTGAGGCCAAGCCTGATGCGGGCCTGCCGCTCGACTCGATCGAAGCCGACGGCTTCAGGCCAGCCTGAGCGGAGTCACAGCCGCGCTGATTCTGAGGAGCTCTCGCCGGACTCCAGCTCCACCCGGCGCCGCCCCGCTTTCGCGGACAGCCCCGGGCCGGCGTTGCCGGCTCTCATGAGGTCAGTTTGTCACGACCCTGAACGCGATGGTCGTGCTCCAGAGGCCGCTCCCGCTGGAGTTGCTGGCCCGGACCTTCAAGCTGAGATCGACGTTCTTGTGCAGTTCCTGCCCGCTGCTCAATTCCCACATGAGCCTGCGCAATTCGATCACCGTGACCCCAAGCTGGCTGTCTTCACAACCGCGTAGCTCGTACCTGGTGGCGCCGTTCACCTTGCTCCATTTGAAGACCGGCGCGGCGGCGGTCGCCGTCCGGCCGTCAGGTGGCACCCTGCTCGATCGCGACCGTCAGGGCCGCCAACCCTCCCATTTGTCGGTCTGGTTCATTGGTACGCCATCGACAGAGACCAAG
The DNA here is from genome assembly GCA_903862845.1 of uncultured Thermoleophilia bacterium. Taxonomy (GTDB): domain Bacteria; phylum Actinomycetota; class Thermoleophilia; order UBA2241; family UBA2241; genus CAIXSE01. The sequence continues at coordinate 41,456 of CAIOZS010000131.1, read as the reverse complement.
GTCATGGTGCCGGTGAAGGTCTGCCCATCCGCCGACATGGTGATCGTGAACGCATAGTTGTTCTTCTGCACGGGAGGGGAGTCGGCCGGCGAGGAGTACTCCCCGGTCCCCGTAAGGATGTTCCCGCTGGCTGTGCCAGACCAGTGCACATCCCATTGCGTGGAGTCGCCCGTGACTGTGCTGCCGACTTGATGGAAGCTCACCGGGCTGAATGTGAAACTAAGCCATTCCCCGCTCCAGTCGACCTGCGAGAGCGCCGCCCTCAGATTCGCCCACTTCTTGCCGGCGAACGCCTTGTCGGTGAGGTACAGGTTTCTGATCCCATCAGGGTCAGCGCTGAAGCCGAACCACGTGTGCATGAGCGCAAGGTCGGGCGGGTACGCGGAGGTCGAGGGCAGCTTTGAGGCGTCCGCGACCTCGACCAGGAACCTGTCCCAGTACGCTTTGAGCTTCGCGGCAGAGGCCCCCGCCTTCGCTTGCCTCTCCATGATCTCGAGCACGGGGAGGGCGTCACGAGTGATGAACGTCATGTAGTCGACGTTGCGCTCGGCATATGCTTCGCTGTCGAACACCCCCATGTCCCCATGCTGGTCCTCGATGGCGTGCGTCAACTCATGCCACGCAGTCTCGCCGAAGGCCATGGAATCGGACGGCTTAAGCGTGCGCGGGTCTTTGGAGAACGTGATCGTCTTCGTGACGGGGTCGTACTTGGCCACCGCGCTCAGGGTGGGATCGATCTTGATCTCAAGCCCGGCGAGCGTGGCCCGATAGATGTCGGTCTTGCCGAGATCGACGACTTTGGCGAAGCCGTCCTTGTCGAAGTCGCCCATGAACTTCCTGAGGTGACCGTAGGCAGCACCCACGACTGTCTGAGCATGCGCCGGCGCCGGGGCTGCGAAGACCGCGGGAGCGGCGGCGAACAGCAGTACGACGGCGGCGAGCATCACCCCCAAGCATAGTGAAGCGCCGATCCCCGGACGGTGTCCTTGAGACATGGTGCACCCCCTGCGTTGGATGGTCCGCCCGGGGTCGGTTGCTCTCCCGAGACAGCCCGCTTCTACCAGTATCGGCACGGCGGCCGCGATCTCTTGAGTCTGCGGCGGCGAACGCCGCATTGAGAGCCTACACCCGGAGGCCGAACGGCAGTCCGAGGTTTTCGGCGCAGTGGTGACGGCTCCGGGCGGCCGTCGAGCGCCTGTGACGTGCCGACGACCGGGAGCGCCGCCCTCGACGCGCGTCGCGTACACGCGCATGGAAGGGCGACGACCCAGTCGAGCGCGTCTTCTCCGTCCGCCACCTCGTGCGCGAACGGCATCGTCTCGCCCTGCGAGCGGAGCTTGCCGTGCGCGGTGAAGATGTGCCCCCTTCCCGGACCCCGCCAAGACATCCACGCCCCGCCGCTTTGACAATGTCGAGACGGCCGGCGGGCCACGGCGAGCCGCCGGCGCATCGCGTAGGATTGGCGGCACGCAGATCCCGCACGCCTTCCGACGATGGAGACCGGCACGTCCTCGCCGCCCGCACAGAGCACCACTACGCAGGGCAAGCAGGCCGCCCGCAGCCGCGACCTGGGCGTCCTCGCGCTCGTCCTTCTGGGACCCATCTGGGGCTACGGCTGGGTGGCCACCAAGGTCGCGCTCGGGTACTCGCAGCCGCTGACCTTCGCGGCTCTGCGCCTCGTGCTCACCGCGCTCTGCCTGTTCCTCGTGCTGATCGTGACGCGGCGCCCGCTGCGCCCGCCGCCGCTCGGCTGGACGACGGTCATCGGCCTGCTGCAGACCACGGCCTTCGTGGGCCTTGTCATGGTGGCGCTGCACAGCGGGGGTGCCGGCAAGGTCGCCGTACTCACCTACACCATGCCGTTCTGGCTGCTGCTGCTGGCATGGGGGTTTCTCGGGGAACGCCTGCGCGGCGTGCAGTGGGCCGCGGTTGTCCTGTCGCTCGCGGGGCTCCTGCTGGTGGTCGCTCCGTGGCAGATCCAGGGCCTGATGAGCAGCGTGCTGACGGTGGCGGGCGGCTTCGCCTGGGCGGCAAGTGCCCTTGTCGTCAAGCTCATGCAGCGCAAGCATCACGTCGACGTGATCTCGCTCACCACCTGGCAGATGGCCATCGGCGCGCTCCCCCTGATGCTCATCGCCGCGCTCACGTACAGCGGCGGGCCCGAGTGGACGGCGGGGTTCGTCTGGGGCCTCGCCTACACGGTGATCTTCGCCAACGCGGTCGCCTGGGTCCTGTGGCTCTATGCCCTGCGCACGCTCTCGGCCGGCGCCGCCGGACTCGGCACGCTGGCCATCCCCGTGGTCGGCGTGGTGGCCGCCTGGCTGCAGCTCGGGGAGGTGCCGACGCTCGTCGAAGGCATCGGCATGGCCCTGATCGTCGGGGCGCTCGCCGTCCTCGCGGCGCGGGGGCTCGCGGCCGGGCGCCGCCGGCCGTCCCCGGCCGACGAGGAGCCCGCGGTGCAGCCGGTCACCGACTGAGCATCCCCCGCGCCTGCAAGACGACCGGCCGGGATGAAGCGCCCCGGCGCCCCGGGTACAATGGCGCACCGCCTGGCCGAACAAGGAGACCTGCATTGACCAAGACCGGTGCCCGTCGCAAGCGATCCCGCAACACAAGGAGACCTCCGGTGGCCAAGGCGAGTGCTCGCCCCAAACGGTCCCGCAGGAAGATCGCTCTCTGGACGATCGTCGGGCTCATCGCGCTGTTCGTCGTGATCCAGTTCGTCCCCTACGGACGCGATCGCACCAGTGTGGCCGCCGCGAACCCCTTCCAGTGGAGCTCGCCCACGGCCGAAGCCATCGCCAAGGCATCGTGCTACGACTGCCACAGCAACGAGACCACGTGGTGGTGGGCGGTGAAGATCGCGCCCTTCTCGTGGCTCGCCGAGCACGACGTCCGCCGCGCCCGGGAGATCGCCAACTTCTCGGACTGGAACGGCGCGCTGACCACCGAAGGGCTGCGGCACGCCATCAACGGCAACATGCCGCCGTTGCAGTACACGCTGCTGCATCCGCAGGCGAAGCTCAGCGACGCTGAGAAGCAGACGCTGGTACGGGGGTTCCAGGCCTCCTTGACAGATAACGCGGGCGGCAGCACGCCGGCGCCGTCGCCCTCGGCCGCGAGCTCGGGTTCCGGCGCGACCGCCGTCATCAACGCGCGCTGCGGCTCGTGCCATTCGGCCGATCCCGCCCTGCAGTACCACGCGTCCAGCGCCGCTCAGGCCAAGGCCCTCATCGACGCGATGGTGCAGCAGGGCGCCGCGGTCTCGGCTGCCGAGGAGCAGACGCTGATCAAGTACTACACGCGCTGACGCGCGGGCGGCGACGGCGAAACGACGGGCCGCCGCCTCGCGGCGGCGAAACGGTGGGCCGCCGCCTCGCGGCGGCGAGGCTCAGCCTGCCGCCTCGTCCATCGCGACCTCGGCCTCGATCTCATCCATGTCGTCGCCCTGACCGTTCCCGGCTCACGCGAGCCTGGCTCAGCCGGGCGGCGGCGCGCTGCGCGGCGAGGTGGGCGGCGTGGTCGGCGGCGGAGCCGCAGGCTCGCGCGCCGCCTTCTCGCCGCCGGGCGCCGCCTCGAGCTTCGCTAAGTACTCCTCGTTCTTCGCGGCGATCGCCGAGAGCTCGTCCCGCTCGGCCTTGTGGCGCGGGTACTTCCAGAGCACCAGACCGATGCCCACCAGGGCGGCGGCCAGGGCGAAGCCGATGGCCAGCGTCTTGCCATCCGTGAAGGCATCGCGGGCCGCGGCAACGAGCTGGTCGGCGTCGGCGCCGGGCAGCCTTGCGGCGACGTGGCGGGCGCCGGCGAACGACGCCGAGATCTCCGCCGCCGCCGTGCGGCCGAGCTTCTGCGCGTGCGCCGCCGGCAGCGTCGCGAAGGCGCGCACGAAGTACTGGGCGTAGGCGATCGTGAGCAGCGTCCCCAGGATCGCCTGGAAGACGGCGCCGCCGAGGTCCTTGGTGAGGTCGGCCGAGGCCGAGCCCATGCCGACGCGACGCACGGGCAGCGAGGCCGTCAGCGAGCGGCTGCTCGGCGTGCCCGCGGTGCCGACGCCGCAGCCCAGGAGCGCGTACCCGACGAGCACCCAGACGACGGACGCGCCCGGCCGCCAGGTGAGCGCGATCGTGACGAAGCCGAGGGCGATCGCGCTCAGCCCCGCGGCCAGCGTGAGCCGCGTGCCGAGGCGCCCGATGAGGCGCGCGGCGACGGGCGCCGAGGCGATCATGGCGGCCGCCATGGCCAGCGTCATCGTCGCCGCCTTGAGCGGGTCGAAGCCCAGCACGTTTTGGGTGAACTGCTGCCCGATGAAGACCGCGCCGACGAGGGCGCCGAAGGCAACGAGACCGGCCACGAACGCGACCCAGAACGTCGGCGCCGCCGCCAGCTTGAGGTCGAAGAGCGGCTCGGAGGCGTGCCGCTCACGCAGCACGAAGAGCGCGCCTGTCACCGCGGCGGTCGCCAGCAAGCCCAGCACCACGGGCGTGATCCCCTGCGGCAGCAGCACGACCATGACCACAAACGACGAGACCGCGAGCACCGACAGCACGCCGCCGGGGTGATCGACCTTGCCGTTGTGCTCGCCGGAGCGGCGGGGCACGACGAACAGCGCGAGCCCCAGCACGACGGCCGCCAGCGGCGTGGTCACGAGAAACACGGAGCCCCACCAGAAGTGCTCGAGCAGGAAGCCGCCGACGAGTGGTCCGAACACCGAGGCGCCGGCACCGATGCCCATCCAGAGGGCAACGGCACGCGTCATGGTCTTGCCCGAGTAGAGCGCCGTGATCAGCGAGAGGGTGGTGGGATAGATCATCCCGCCGGCGACGCCGGTGGCCATCTGCGCGAGCACGAGTCCGTGCCAGCCGTGGGCCAGAGACGAGAGGATCGAGAACGGGATGCAGAGAGCGGCGCCGAGCAGCAAGAGCTTCTTGCGCCCGTAGCGGTCGCCGACCGCGCCGAGATAGAGGACGGTGGAGGCGATGGCGATCTGGTAGGCGTCGGTGATGAAGGTGAGCTGCTGGTTGGAGGCGCTCAGCGCCTGGCCGATGTCGGGCAAGGCGACGTTGCTGATCGAGGTGTTGATGTTGGCGACGATGGCGCCGAGGATCAGCGTGGCGAGCACGAGTCCGGCGTGAGGCGGCCGGCGATCAGCGGCGGCGAGCACGCCGCCGGCCGCCGGCGGCCGGCTCGCCCGCTGCGCCACGCCCCCTCCTCCGTCGCGGTGACTTCGCGCAGGAGCGTACCCGAGGAGCAGGTGAAGCGAAAGGGCCGGCCCGCCGGGCCGGCCGGCGCGCGGCGTCCGAGCCGGTCCCCCGCTCGAGGCCCGCCCACTTTGCGGATGCCGCTCGAGCGGCCATCATTGCGAGAGAGGGGCGGAGGCCCGGCACCTGGGCGAGCTGATGGATGCGCTGCTCTCGCTCTCGAAGATCGGCCGTCGCGAGCTGAACCTTCGTGACGTCGACCTGAGCGCGCTTGCGGACGGCGGCGGGAAGGTTCACTTCAGCCCGGGAGAGCCGTGCTGAGCAGCCACTTCACGACCCGAAGTGATAGTGTGGCGTCATGGTCACGCGAAAGTCGGCGCAGAGCATCCTCGCCGAGGTCAGCGCTACGCTGGCGTCGAGCCTCGCGGCCGAAGACATCCTCGCCACGGTCGCCCGTCAGATCGGCGAAGCTATGGGCGTGTTCTCCTGCGACATCTGGGAGCACGAGCCGGGCGCCCGGCACGTGACCTTCGTGGCCACCTGGTGCGCCGCTGATGAGAACCCGTACGGCGACTCCCTCGGAGACACCGCCGAGCTCGACGGCTGGAACAGCATGCTGGCCGTCGTCGAAGGCCGGCAGACCGTCGAGCTCCACGCCGACGACCCCGACCTGCAGCCCACCGACCGCGCGTCGTTCGACAAGTGGGGCTTTCAGACCACGATCGACGCGCCGCTCGTCTACGGCGACCGGGTGATCGGCGTGCTCGGGCTCGTCGAGACGCGCGAGCTGCGCCGCTTCACGGCGGCCGAGCGCGAGCTCTTCGGTCAGCTCGCTGTGCAGGCGGCGACCGCGATCAACAACGCGCGCGCCTTCCGGCGGCTGGAGGAGCGGAACCGCCAGCTCCAGGCGCTGCGCGAGATCGGCGACGCGCTCACCTCCACGCTCGTGTTCGAAGAGGCTCTCGACGTGATGGCGCGTGTGGCGGCCGAGGCTCTCGGCGTCTCGCGCTGCATCATCAACGCGTGCTCGGAAGGGGGTGACGAGCTGACGCCGCTCGTCGTCTTTGAGCGCCTCCCGGAAGGCGGCCGCGGCCTCCCGGCTGCGCGTGCGTCGGGCGGCTTGCTCCTCAGCCGAGGTTCCCAGGTGGAGCAGGCGTCTGACCCCGAGCTCGACGAAGCCGCCCGCGAGGAGCTCTCCGAGCGCGGCGAGCGCAGCAGCCTCAACGTGCCGTTGATCTTCAAGGGCCTGCCCCTCGGCCTCATGCGCCTCGTCGAGACGCGCGAGGAGCGCCACTTCAGCGACGACGAGATCGAGCTGGCGCGCGCCATCGGCGAGCAGGCGGCGCTCGCCTTCCAGAACGCGCGCCTCTACCGCTCGCTGCAGGAGCAAGCCGACACCGACGGGCTGACCGGCCTGTGCAACCACCGCCGCTTCCGCGAGCGCCTCTTCGAGGAGTTCGTCCGGGCTCGGCGCTACCGTCTGCCGCTCACGCTTCTGATGATCGACATCGACGACTTCAAGACGTTCAACGACGACTACGGCCACCTGATCGGCGACGAGGTGCTGCGCATCGTCGCCCGGCTCCTGCAGGCTGGGCTACGCCAGAGCATCGACCTGGCGGCGCGTTACGGCGGCGAGGAGTTCGCGGTGATGCTGCCCAACACGCCACCGGACGATTCCGGCCCGGCGGCCGACTTTGAGGTGCCGTCGGCCGCCGCCGGCATGGCTCGTGCCATGGCTCACCGCGGGGGCGCCAGCGCTGTCGCCGGTCGCATCCGCCACACCGTCGCGGTCACTGCCGCCCAGAAGGCCTGCGGCGTGCCGCGCATCGTCACGGTGAGCATCGGCGTCGCCCTGCTCACGCCGGAGATGGGCGACGCGAGTGCACTCGTCAGGGCCGCCGACGCCGCCCTCTACGAGGCCAAGCACTCCGGCAAGAACACGGTCGTGGTCGCCGGCTGACGCGGCGGCTGCGCTCCAGCGCGGCGGCTGCGCTCAGCGGCGCCCTCGGGGGGATGGGCCGACGCCCGTCGCGTCCCACGCCACGCTCGCGACGACAAGTGCGGCCACGGCGGGAAGCCGAGTGCCTCCGTGCATAGGGACCTCCGGAACGGCCCGGCGCAGCGCCTCAGCCGGTATCGTCGCGGCCTTCGGGGGGCGGCGATCCGGGCGCCATCAGGCGCCAGCGCCGCCACGGCACGATACCCTCGATCTCGATCTCCAGCGAGAAGCTGAGGAACGTGCGGATGAGCACGATCAGCCCGAGTACCTCCACGTTGCGCAGGGTCGGGTCGACGGCGACGGTGCGGATGAGGTCGGCGGCCACGAGGACCTCGAGGCCCAGCAGGATGCTCTGGCCGAAGTACTTGCGGATCATGCGGTAGACGCCGCTGCGCTCACCGCGCACGAGGTCGCGCACGGCCAGGAAGAGGCCGGCGAGGAAGCCGATCACGAGCACGGCGATGCCGACAAGCTCGAAGGCGCGCGAAACGCCGTCCATGAACTGCTTGAAGTCCATCTGCCACCCCTTTCGCTGGCGGTCCGGCGCGGCCCCGGCCTCAGCCCTTGTGGTGCCGGGAGCCGCCCTTGGGCTCGCGGTGCGCGCCGTCGTCGGGCTTCCGCGCCTTGACCTGCCCACGGTTCTTCACGGTCGTGACGATCCAGAGTATCAGGCACGCGAACACGATCGACGAGATCACGCCGCCGGGGTGCAGTTCCAGTCCTTGCCCGAAGATCAGTCCCATGACGATGCCCCCGATCAGGGAGCCGGCGACCCCGACGATGAAGAGCGTGCCCCAATCGGAGGGGTGCATGTCGCGACGCACCAGCAGGCTGGCGACCCAGCCGGCCAGCATCCCGAGGACGACATAGGCCATGATGCTCCACATGATGAAAGCCGCTCCTCCCCTGGTCGCCGCGCCCACGCAGCCGGGATGATACCTCGCTGCGTCTCAGTGATGGAACCCGCCGGGATCCTTGTCATGCAGCGGCGCCGGCAGCTTCTCCAGATCCTTGAGCTTTGTGCGCAGGTCGTGCAGCAGCATGTCGGCCACGTCCATCGTGAAGCCCCGGCGCACCACGATGCGCAGCACGGCAAGATCCTCCCGGTTCTTCGGGAAGGCGTAGGCCGGCACCTGCCCGCGCCGGCGATCACTCCGCCTGCTCGGCCTCCTGCATCGCCTGGCCGAGGTCTTCCTTCGTCAGGTCGAGCTCTTTCGCGACACGCCGCCTGGCCCCGGCCAGCACTTGCTCGACGTGCTCGAGCAAGGCCGCGTCACCCACCACGACCAGCGCGACCTCGTGCTCGCGCAGGGCGGCGCCGAGCTCCTCGGCGTCGGCCTTCGAGAGGCTCTCTCTCGCTTTGCCCACGAGCCCGCCGGCCACCCCGCCCACGAGCGCCGTGCCGATAATCGCCGGCGGGAAGAGCAGGCCGGCGAGCGCGCCGATGCCGAGCCCGGTCCAGGCGCCGCGGGCAGTCTCCTTCTTGCGTTCGACGACGCTGACCGTCCCGTCGGCCCCGCGCTCCACCACGGCGGCGTCGTAGGCGCCGACCAGGCCCGCGTGATGCAGCTTGTTCAGGTCGGCGTAGTCGCCTTCGGCCGTCTCCAGCCCGTCGTAAATACCCACGCACAGGTGAACGGTTCCCTTCGCCATGCTCACGTACCTCCATCGTCGCGGCGCCGCCGGTCACCGCCGGCAACCCAATCAGACTCATGCCCGGGTTCTATCTGCTGCGCGACCCTGCGTCAAAGGGCACCGCGCGCCAAGGCGCTTCAGGACCGCGCGCGAAAGGCCGATAGGATGCTCAGGGCAACAAACCGGAGAGGAGCGGGCATGGGTCGTTTTGCGCGCAGCTGGGCGCTTGTCAAACTCTGCTGGCGGGTGCTGCAGCAGGACAAGGAGCTGGTCGTCTTCCCGATCGTGTCGACGATCGCCGTGCTCATCGTCACGGCCTCGTTCGTGGTCCCCGGGTTCTTCACCGGCTTCTGGCAAGGCATCGGCGAGAATGGCACGAATGTGGGCCTCTGGGTGCTGATCGTCCTGTTCTACCTGGTCGAGTACCTCGTGATCATCTTCTTCAACGCGGCCCTGGTGAGCGCCGCGATCATCCGCCTCGAAGGCGGCGACCCGACGCTCGGCGACGGCCTGCGCGGCGCCTGGAGCCACAGCGGGGCGATCCTCGGCTACGCGGCGATCGCCGCCACCGTGGGCCTCATCCTTCAGCTTCTGCGCGAACGCGCCGGTTTCGCCGGCGTCATCATCGCGGCTCTGGGCGGCATGGCCTGGAACATCATCACCTTCCTCGTCGTCCCCGTCCTGGTCGTTGAGGACGTCGGGCCGATCACGGCGATCAAGCGCAGCGCCGCGCTGCTCGAGAAGACCTGGGGCGAGCAGATCATCGGTAGCGCCGGGATCGGGCTGGTGTTTGGCTTGCTCGGCCTGGCCGTCGGCGTGGTCGGCGTCGCGCTCGGCGTCCTCATCATGAGCGCCGGCATTGTCGCGCTCGGCATCGCCGTGATCGCCGTGGCGGTCATCGCGATCATGGTGATCAGCCTGCTGGGTGCCACGCTGCACGGCATCTACTCCGCCGCCGTGTACGAGTATGCCGTCGGCGGCGAGACCGGAGCGTTCGACCGCGAGACGCTGGCCGCGGCGTTCCAGCCCAGGCGCTCGCGCCGCGGAAGCTGACGCGGGGCAGAGGGCGGCGGGGCGCTCGCGGCACGCCCCGCCGCCCCGTGCGTGACACGACCCCCGGCATCAGATAGCGTGCGCTCATGTCCATCTTCATCAACTTGCTTCCCGGCTGGCTGGAGCTCGTCTTCATCGTCTACTGGGTGGTCACGATCGTCTTGCTCATCATGGACGACCGCGAGCCCTCCATCACGCTGGCCTGGCTCTTCATCCTCGTCTTCCTGCCGCTCATCGGGGTCTTCTTCTACATCTTCTTCGGCCGCGACTGGAAGGTCGTGGCGCGGCGTAAGGGCTGGTTCGAGACGCTGAAGCGGGTCGAGATCGAGGAGTTGGCGCCGATCTGGAAGCGCAACGCCGGCGCCACGGCCCGATTTTACGAGGAGTGGGGCGACGCGATCGCCGAGCCCATCTCGCGCGCCATCTCAGCCGAGAACGTCGCCAGAGTGCTGCCCGCGTCCTCGCTCGAGCTCTTTAACGACGGCGCCACCAAGTTCGCCCGCCTCAAGGAGGACCTCGCCGTAGCGCAGCGCTTCATCCACCTGCAGTACTTCATCTGGGAGCAGGACCGCCTCACCGCCGAGATCGTCCCGATCCTCCTCGACCGCCTCAAGGCTGGGGTCGAAGTGCGCATCATGTACGACTGGATGGGCTGCATCTCCTTCAAGAAGCGCGAGCTCAAGCAGCTCGCCAAGGCAGGCGCGATCGTGCGCGCCGACGTCACCGACCTTCTGCGCATCAACTATCGCAACCACCGCAAGATCGTCGTCATCGACGGCGAGATCGGCTACACCGGCGGCATGAACGTGGGCCAGGAATACATCGATGGCGGCAAGCGCTTCGCGACGTGGCGGGATACCCATCTGCGCCTCACCGGCCAGGCCGTGGCCGGGCTCGAGAAGCTGTACGCGTCGCGCTGGTTCGAGCAGAAGAAGGACCACGAGAACCTCTTCACAGCGAAGTACATGCCCGCGCCCGATCCTGCTGCGGTCGAAGCGGGCACGCTGGTCGAGATCGCCGCGCAGGGGGTCGAAGACCCGTGGAGCGCGGCGCGGCGCGCGCACATGGTCGCCATCGGCCAGGCGGAGGAGTCGGTGTGGATCCAGTCGCCGTACTTCGTCCCCGACTACAGCATCTACGACGTGATGATCAACGCGGCGCTCAGCGGCCTCGACGTGCGCTTCATGATGACCGGCATCCCCGACAAGCCCATCGCGCTCTGGGCGGCGCAGACCTACTACAGGAAGCTCATCGAGGCCGGAGGGCGCGTGTACCTGTACGAGGCCGGCTTCTTCCACAGCAAGACGATCGTCGTGGACGGCCTCGTCAGTGCCGTCGGCACGATGAACATGGACCAGCGCAGCCTCAAGCTGCACAAGGAGCTCATGCTCTGGGTGTTCGACCGGGGATTCGCGCAGCAGGTGGCGGACGCCTTCGTGCACGACATGGAAAGCTGCCACGAGGTCACTCTCGACGACGTGCTCTCGGTGCGCGGCTTCAGGAAGTTCCGCAACCAGGCTGCGCGGCTGTTCTCGAACGTGCTCTGACGCCGGCGCCGCGCCCGCGCTGCGCGCGGGCGCCCGGCCGTCCCACCGAGGAAGGGGGCGTCACGGCCACCGACCAGCCGGCCGAGGGCCGGCGAAAGCAGCCCGAGGTCCGCGTCGTCAGGGCGCGCAGCGTCCACGCCACGTGGATCAAGCGCGCGGTCGTGCTGACGGCCACCGGGATCGGCCTGTACGTCGTGTGGCCGAGCCTTGCGGCCGTCTTCTCCTCGGGCCCGCAGCTCAAGACGGTCAACCCCCTGTGGGGCATCCCCATCGTCCTCGCCGAGGTCGCGAGCTTCGCCTGCATGTGGGCGCTGCTGCGGCTGGCGCTCGACGTGAAGCCGTGGTTCCCGATCGCTACCGCCCAGCTTGCCGGCAACGCCTTCAGCCGCATCGTGCCCGGCGGCGCCGCGGCCGGCGGCGCCATGCAGTTCGACATGCTGCGCCAGGCCGGGATCGGCACGGCCTGGGCCGCCACCAGCGTGACGGCGGTCTCACTCATCTCCACGGCGACGCTGCTCGGCCTGCCGGTGATCAGCATCATCGCCATCCTGATCACCGGTGCGTCGGTGGAGCACAACCTCTTCCGCGTCGGGTCGATCGCCGTGGTCGTGTGCCTCGCGGCGACGGCCGGCGGGGCGGTGCTGCTGTTCGCCGACCGCCCCCTGCTGTGGCTCGGCGGCGTGACCGAGCGGGCGCGAAACCGGCTGCTGCGCAAGCGTCCGCCGCTGCACGGCCTGGCGGACCACCTCGTCGACCAGCGCGACCTCATCCGCCGAGTGCTGGGCGCCGGCTGGTGGAAGGCGCTGCTCTACGCCGCCGGCAACTGGCTGCTCGACCTGACGGTGCTGCTCATCGCGCTGGCCGCGGTGGGCGCCCAGCCGCGGGCCTCCGTCGTGCTTCTCGCCTACGTGGTGGCCGCCTTCCTCGGCATGATCCCCATCACGCCGGGCGGCCTGGGCTTCGTGGAGGCCGGCCTCGTCGGCACCCTGGGCCTGGCCGGCATCGGCGCCGACCAGGCGCTGCTCGCGACGCTCGTCTACAGGCTCGCGTCGTATTGGATGCCGATGCCGATGGGCGCCGTGGCCTTCGTCCTCGCCGGCCGCAAGTACGGCCGGCCCCGCCCCGAACGCAAGTAGGCGCGAGCGCAGCGCCGGCCGCCTCCGGCAGAGCGCCCGCGCCGGCTGCACTACGTTCGTCGCGAACCGGGTAGTGTTGGCGGCATGAGCGACGCATGGCGCAGCGAGCACGACAGCATGGGCGAGGTGCGCGTCCCCGCGGAGCACTACTGGGGCGCGCAGACGCAGCGCGCCGTCCAGCACTTCCCCATCGGCACCGACAGGTTCCGCTGGGGACGGCCCGTGATCCGCGCGCTCGGCATCCTCAAGCTGGCGGCGGCGCGGGCCAACGCGGAGCTCGGCCTGCTGCCCAACGACAAGGCCGAGCTCATCGCCCGCGCCGCTCAGGAGGTGGCAGACGGAGCCCTCGACGCCGAGTTTCCCCTGGTCGTCTTTCAGACCGGCTCCGGCACGCAGAGCAACATGAACGCCAACGAGGTGATCGCGAACCGGGCCGCCGAACTGGCCGGCCTCGCGCGAGGCGCCGGCCGGCCTATCCATCCCAACGACGACGTGAACCTGGGGCAGTCGAGCAACGATGCGTTTCCGGCCGTGATGCACATTGCCGCCGTGGAGCAGCTCGAGGACGAGCTCATCCCGGCCATCACAGAGCTGCGCGACACGCTGCACGACAAGGCGGAGGAGTTCGCCGCCGTGGTCATGGTCGGCCGCACGCACCTGCAGGATGCCACGCCGCTGACGCTCGGGCAGGTGATCGGCGGTTGGGTGGCCCAGCTCGACCAGGCCCTCGCGACGGTCCGCGGCACGCTCCCGCCGCTTCGCGAGCTCGCCCTCGGAGGCACCGCCGTGGGCACGGGCATGAACACGCACAAGGACTTCGCCGAGGTGGCCGCCCGTCACATCGGAGCGCTCACCGGCAAGCCCTTCCACCCGGCCGCCAACTTCTTCGCCGCGCTCTCGGCCCACGACGCGATCGTCAACGCCAGCGCCGCCCTGCGCACCCTGGCCGGCGACCTCATGAAGATCGCCAACGACGTGCGGCTCTACGCCTCAGGGCCGCGGGCGGGCATCGGCGAGCTGCGCATCCCGGAGAACGAGCCGGGCTCGTCGATCATGCCGGGCAAGGTGAATCCCACGCAGGCCGAAGCGCTCACCCAGGTCGCCGTGCAGGTGTACGGCAACGACACGGCGGTGGCCTTCGCCGGCTCGCAGGGCAATCTCCAGCTCAATGTCTACAAGCCGGTGATGCTGCACAACCTGCTGGAATCAATCAGCCTCCTGGCCGACGCCGCGCGCGCCTTCGAACGCTTCTGCGCGCGCGGCATCGCGCCCGAGCCGGCGGTAATTCGCCGCCACCTCGAGGCGTCGCTCATGCTCGTTACGGCGCTGAGCCCGCACATCGGCTACGAAAAGGCGGCGCAGATCGCCCAGAAGGCTCACGTCGAGGGGCTCACGCTCAGAGGCGCGGCGCTCGGCCTCGGCTACGTCACGGCCGAGCAGTTCGAGCTGTGGGTACGCCCCGCGGACATGACGCACCCCGACGGTCGCTAGCGGCCGCTGCCGCGGCGGCTCAAGCCGCCGGGGTCACGGCCTGATCTGCCCGTCCACGTAGTCCGCGGTCAGGCCGCCGACGCCCCACTGGATCTGAGTCAGGCCCGTGTTGAGGAACGCGAACCTGATGACCTGGACGTCGGTGCCCGTGCTCCCGTCGTTCTGGAGCGCGAAGGTCCTGAGGATGACCTGGCGCTTGCCGGGGCTCTGCGACTTCACCGTATAGCCGTACTTCCACTTCTCGCTGCCCCCCGTGACGGTGGACCAAACGGAACCGTCGAAGTACTGGTCCATGTCGTTGGCGTCTTTCCAGTGCCCGATGAGGGCCTTGGCCGGCGACGACGTATCGTGCGGCAACGATGGCCCGCTGGGCGACGGCGTGGGGGTGAAGTTGCTCGTCACGGGCGCGCTCCCACCACAGGCGGCCAATGCCAGCGCGAACGCTGCCGCGGTCAGGGCCGCGGCGGCGAGGGAAGCGGCTTTCTTCACGCGGACCCCCGTGCCTGTCAGATGTTCGTGAGGCTCTGCGGTTCGGCCTCGTCCAGGGCAGCCTTGGCGGCCAGGGCGAGCTCCCGCTCGTATTCATGACCCACGGCGAACACCCTGTACAGATGCGCCTTGGCCGGCACGAACTCGAGGATGCCGCTCAGAAGCTGCTCCTCGATAGCGTCGGTGGCGGGGTCGTAGACGGCGATGCGTTTGGGGCCGACCAGCGGGTTGAGCGGCCGCGGGTCCTGAGAGGCGATGTCGACGACGAACTCGAGGTCTTTCAGCGGACTGGGCAGCCGTTGCACGATGGCGGCGCGGAACTCCTCCGCCGTCAGGTCCCGTGCCGCGGGCAGTGGCTGCTGCCGCTCCACGTGGTGCTCGTACACCATGCTGTACTTCACGTGGCGGTGGATGATGGACTGCCACTGCCCGGCGAGCTCGCGCCGCTCGCTACCCAGCGGCTCGCCCAGCCAGTCCTCGACGGTCGTGAACAGCGACCACTCGGTGAGGCGCCGGTAGGCGGCGAGGTCGTCCAGCGGGCCCACCGGCAGCACCAGCTCCATCGTCGGCCGGAAGATCTCGTGGAGGTGCAGGTCGATGGCGTGACCTACCCTGTGGAAGTAGACGTTCTCGTACATGTAGAAGCGCGCGTTGAGAAAGGCCCGGAGGGCGCTGAGCGCGCGCTTGTGAAACGTGAGGCCGTCGGCGGTGCAGAACGAATAGTAGATGAGGCGGTCGACGTCCACAGAGCCGAGCGCGACGCCGCACATGGCGGCGTCGCGCCGCACGTAGTCCATGTTGTCGACCGTCACAGCGCCGGAGAGCGCGCGGTGGAGCAGGCGCACCCAGCGCGGGATAGGTCCGCCGTCGGGAGCGGCTCCCGCGCCTGACGGCGCGCCGGCCGCCCCGCCCGAGCTCTCCTCGGCGCGCACCAGGAACGCCACGTGCCAAGGGTCGACCCGTTCAGCGGCGGCGAACGCGCCCGACGGGCTGCGCCGCAGCTCGCTGACCAGCCCGCCGAGCTCGTTGACGATGAGGTACTGCGAGATCTGCTCGTGGTCGATGCCGAAGACCGGCACGAAGTACTCCTCGTCGCAGAAGTGGCTGAACGGGCCGTGGCCGAGGTCGTGCAGCAGGCCCGCCAGCCGCAAGGTCTCTTCGACCAGCGGCAGGGACGGCGTGCCCGCCTCGACCGCGGCCAGCGTGGGGTACACCTGCCGCGCGAGCTGACCGGCCAGATGCATCGCGCCGAGACTGTGGGCGAACCGGCTGTGTTCGGCGGCCGGGAACACCCACCACGAGCTCTGCAGCTGATGGATGCGCTTGAGGCGCTGCACCCACGGATTGTCGATGACGTCAGCCTCGGCGATCTCGCCGGCGCGGGACAGCGTGATGCGCAGGTAGCCGTAGAGCGGATCGGCGATGAGATGGACGTCGTCGTAGGGGAGCTTCATCGCGTCCAGACTACCGCGACGGCGGCTGCGCCGCGGCCTCGAGCAGCCGCGTGTAGGCCGCCTCGTGGGCGGCGACAAAGGCGTCGCTGCCGAAGCGCTCCTCGACTGC
This sequence comes from uncultured Thermoleophilia bacterium, assembly GCA_903862845.1. Classification (GTDB taxonomy): domain Bacteria; phylum Actinomycetota; class Thermoleophilia; order UBA2241; family UBA2241; genus CAIXSE01. Next base: position 25,342 of record CAIOZS010000131.1, on the reverse strand, counting down.
CCGGCGGCATTCGGCGGGGTCGATCTCGTCGATCCGCCCCGCCGCCTCGACCATCTCGTCGGCAGTCTCGACGATGAAGCCGGTTCGTCCGTGCTCCATGACTTCCGGCACGGAGCCGTGGCGCATGGCGATGACCGGCGTGCCGCAGGCCAGCGACTCGATCATCACGAGCCCGAACGGCTCCGGCCACTGGATGGGGAACAAGGTGCACCTGGCGCGCCTGTAGAGCTCGACCTTGGTGTCGTGATCGACCTCGCCGCGGAAGTGGATGTTGTCCGAGAGAAACGGTTCCACGTGCTCTGTGTAGTACTCACGCTCGGGTCCTTCGTTGACCTTGCCGGCCATGATGAGACGTGTGCCGAGACGGCGCGCCACCTCGATGGCAGTGTGGGCGCCCTTGTCGGCGGTCATGCGGCCGATGAACAGCAAGTAGTCGTCTTTCTCCGCGCAGAACGGCATGTGCTCGACGTCGATGGCGTTGGGGATGGTGCCCACGAAGTCCAGGTCGGGAAAGCCGCCCCGCTGGTACTCGGAGATCGCGATGAAGGCGAGATCGTTACGCAGCGAGCTCAGGATCTCCTGCGTTGTGGGGTCGGCGGGGCCGTGCAGGGTGGCCACGACGGGAGTGCCCAGGAGCCGGTGCACAACGGCGCCCATGGCGCGGCTGGACATGCCGTCGTGGTCGTGGATCACGTCGAACTCCCGCGCCCTGAGGTATGCCTCGAGGCTGTGCATCACCTCGAGGTGACCGCCGTTCTCGATCTGCTCGAAGGGCGCGCGCGCGAAGATGTAGCTCAGCCGCGCCTGGGTCGAGGAATCGCCGCTGGCGAACAGCGTGACGTCGTGACCGCGGCGCACGAGACCCTCGGTGAGCAGGCTGACGACGAACTCGATGCCGCCGTAGCGCCGGGGGGGCAGGGGGAACCAGGGCGGGGCGATCATGCCAATGCGCATCGCGGACCTCCGGGGGCGCGGTAACAGGACAGACGAGGCGCGCGGTTGTGGCTGCGCCGCGCCGCGCTACGGGTTTCATACCCGCGGCGGCCGGAGAGTATCCGGCGGCCGCGGGCGGGCGCGAGTCGCGACCTCGTGCGGTAGGCTTGGAGCGTGATCGACCTGCATACGCATACGACCTTCTCGGACGGTTCGTTGACCCCCACGCAGCTCGTGGAGGAGGCGACTGCTCTGGGCCTCACGGCCGTCGCAGTCACCGACCACGACACGATCGACGGCCTGCCCGAGGCGCTCGCCGCCGGCGAGCGCCTCGGCATCCGCGTCGTGCCCGGCGTGGAGATCAACCTCGAGCACGAGCGCATCACGATGGACATGCTCGGCTACTTCCTCGGCGGGCGTCCGGGCGCGGAGCTCGAGGCGGAGCTTGCGGAGCTCCGCCTCTATCGCGACGAGCGCAACAGGCGCATCGTCGAGCGCCTCGCCGAGCTCGGCTATCCCCTTGGGCCTGATGACCTGGCAGCGGCTGCCGGGGACGGCGCCGTCGGCCGCCCGCACATCGGCGAGGCGCTGGTGCGCCGCGGGTACGTGGGCTCGATCTCGGAGGCCTTCGAGCGCTTTCTCAGCCGCGGAGCCCCCGCCTGGGTCGACCGGCGGCGCCTCTCGCTGGGGGCCGCCCTGCGCCTGCTCCGCGCGTCCGGCGGCCTGCCCGTTCTGGCGCACCCGGGCATCATCCGCACGGACGCCGCCGGCCTCGAGCACATCGTCCGCGAGGCCGCGAGGCTCGGCGTGGCCGGCATCGAGTGCTACTACCCGCTGCACGACGAGGCCACGGTGGCGTTCTGCCTCGCGCTGGCGGACAAGTACGCCCTCGTGCCCACCGGCGGCTCGGACTACCACGGCTCGGTGAAGCCCGACGCGCGTCTGGGCATCGGGTCCGCCGGTCTGCCGCTGCCGGACGAGCTGCTCACCAGGCTGGAACGCCAGCCGGTGGACGACCGGCGGAGCTGACGCGCGGCGCCGCCCAAAGTACCCCTACCCGCCACGGGTACCCGTTTCGCCAGCCTCAGGCTTTCTTCTGATTGCCGCGTATCCCCCCCGGGGGTATAGTCGCCTCGTGGAGGAGCTTATGGATCCGGGCGAGGCGGGACGCCTCATCAATCGGCTGAGGCGCGTCGAGGGCCAGTCTCGCGGTCTGCAGCGCATGATCGAAGAGGGCCGTCCCTGCGAGGAGATCTTCACCCAGCTTGCCGCCACCAAGGCAGCGCTCGACCGCGTGGGCGTCCTGCTCATCTCCCTCAAGATGCGCGAGTGCCTGGCCGAGGAATCCGGCGACGAGGTCGCCTCCCCGGCCGCCGTTGAGAAGGCCCTCGAGGCCTTTCTCAAGTACGCCCGCTGCGTCAAGTAGGCGTTCGCCTCGTGGCCGAGAAATTCGACCCCGCTCACGCCGCCAAGCTCGAGAACCCCGAGCGCCTGGTCGAGCTGCCGCCGGCCGCGCTCGTACGGCTCCTGCGTCTCCGCGGCGCCGAGACCGTGATCGACTTCGGCGCCGGCACCGGCATGTACTCGCTGCCCATCGCCGAGTCGCTTCCGCACGGCACGCTCTACGCCGTCGACGAGCAGCAGGTCCTGCTCGACCGGCTGCGGCAAAAGCTGAGCGCGCAGCCGCCTGCCGGGCGCGTCGAGCCGCTGCTCAACGTCGAGAACCACGTGCCGCTGCCCGACGGTGCCGGCGACCGCATCCTCCTGGTCAACGTCCTGCACCACATCTACGACGAGCCGGCCGCTCTGGCCGAGGTGACCCGTCTGCTGGCTCCCGGCGGCCTCCTTGTCTCCGTCGAGTTCGCGCGCATGGACAGGCCTGTGGGCCCGCCCAACGAACGCGTGCTGGCCGCCGACGGGCTGCACGCCGTCGTCGAGAGCATGGGCCTCAAGGTGCTTGCCGCGTACGAGCCCGGCGAGGTCGGCCTGTATCACTTGGCCATCGTCGCAGAGAAGCCGGCGTCGTGAGCGCCGGCGGGCCGCAGGCACGGGCCGGCGCGCCCTCGCTGGTGAGCCATGTCCGGGCAGTCCATGGCACAGGGCTGGCGGCCTCCCTCGACCGCCTCATCGAACCGTTCGGTGGCTGGGCGGCGATCATCGCGCCCGGCGAGAGCGTCGCCGTCAAGGTCAACCTGCTCCGCGGCGCGGCGCCCGAGAAGGCCGTGAGCACGCATCCCGAGACGCTGCGCTGCGTGCTGCGCGCGCTCAAGCAGGCGGGGGCGGTGCCGTTCGTCGCCGACAGCCCCGGCGGCCTCAACGGCCCCGCCAAGGTGGCGCGCGCCTTCAAGATCAGCGGCATGAGCGCCGTCTGCGCCGCCGAAGGCGTGCAGATCGTCGACGTGGAGGACGACCAGGTCGAGCTGCGGGCACCAGAAGCCCGCCTGTACCGCAGCTTCCCCGTCGGCAAGGCGTTTCTGGACGCCGACGCCATCGTTCAGGTCGGCGTTCTCAAGACGCATCAGCTGATGCGTCTCACGGGCGGCGTCAAGCTGACCTTCGGGTGCATCCCCGGCCTCGCCAAGGCCAAGCTGCACGTGCGCGCGCAGAAGCGCGCCGACTTCGCGGACATGCTCCTCGACCTCCACCTGGCGATCCGCCCGCGCTTCACGATCATCGACGGCATCATCGCGATGGAGGGGCAGGGCCCCGGCAGCGGCACGCCGCGCGAGCTCGGCTCGCTGTTCGCGGCGCACGACGCCGTGGCCCTCGACGTCGCCCTGGCCGACAGAACCGCGCATGAGCGGCGCAGCGTCTACACTGTGGCGGCGTCGGAGCGCCGCGGCCTCGTGGACCTGGACGCGCCGTTCCGTCTCGCCGGCGACCCCATCGAGCCGGACAATGAGTTCAAACCGACGCGCCGCGACCTGCAGGAGCTGCTCCCGCCATCGCTTCACCGCACGGCGCGCAATCTCATCACCGCGCGGCCCCGGCTCGTGGACGCCGCGGTCTGCACGCGCTGCGGCGACTGCGAGACGATCTGCGGCGCGGACGCGATCTCGCTGGCGCCGCTGCCCACGTTCGACGACCACCTCTGCGTGCGCTGCTACGCCTGCACCGAGGTCTGCCCCACGGCGGCCATCGACAACGTCACGCCGCGCGTGGCGCGCCTCTTCGGCGCCCGCGGCTGAGGGCGCCGGCAGCCCCGCTTCGCGGGTCGCGAGCCCGAAGGGCACCGCCGCGAGCCGCTCTACTGATGTTGCGGGACGCGCACCAGCCGGCTCGTCTTCCCGCCGATCACCATGTTCAGACGCCCATCGGCGGCGGCCTTCACCACGATGTCGTCGCCGATGGGCTGGCGGATGCGGAGCTCGTCGCCCTCCCGCGTCGCCTGGTACGGGCGCCGCGCGGCGCCGTACAAGAGGCGGTACTGCCCGCCGTCCTTGGTGATCTCGATGCGGCGCCCCGTGGTCGGCTCCCACCAGAGCCCGGTGAACGGGTCGGTCTTCGCGCCGCAGGCAACGAGTGGCAAAGCGACGGCCAGGAGCAGGATGGCTGCGCCGAGACCCGCCACGACGCTCCGCCGGCGGCCGGCGGCGCGGCTCACGCCGGTGCTCCAGCGGCGCCGGCGGCCGCAGGCGCGCCAGCCTCCACATGGAACACCACGATCTCGGGGCGGCAGAAGGCGCGCAAGGGCAGCATGCTGGTGCCCACTCCGCGGGTGACATAGAGCTGCCGGCCACCGACGTCGTAGGCACCCTCGGCGAACGTCGCCGAGAGGTCGCTGAGCAAGATGCGACGCCCGGGCAGGGGCAGGCAGATCTGGCCGCCGTGCGTGTCGCCGGCGAGGGTGACGTGGAAGTCGCCGGGCGCGGCTTGTAGGACGACCTCGGCGTGATGCGTGAGCAGGATGCGCAGCACGCCGGGTCGGCGGTCGAGCGCGGCGAGCACCGGCGGCAGGTCGTCGTGACCGCCGTCGGTGTCGTCCACTCCGCCAATCTGCACGGTGGCGGCCCCCACCGTGACGCTCGCCGTCTCGTTGTCGAGCAGACGGACCCCGCAAGCCTCGATCAGGCGTGGGTCGGTGGGCATCACGAACGGCGCCTTGCTGTCGCCGTGATCGTGGTTGCCCAGCACCGCAAACACGCCGAGCGCGGCCGCATCAGCCAAGCGCCGCAGCAGGTGCTGCAGCTCGGCGCTGCCGTGCGGGCCGCAGGCGAAATCGCCGCTGATGAGGACGAGGTCGGGCCGCGCGGCGAGGGCCAGAGCGACGGCCTTCCGCAGGGCACGCAGGTTGAAACTGGGCCTGAAGCCGACGTGGAAATCGGAGAGCTGCACGATCGTCAGGCCGTGCAGGTCCGCCGCGGCAGCCGGCGCCTCAAGGCGCCGGTCGACGCGGCGCACCCACTGCGCCTCGTGCAACATGTACATCAGGCCCAAGGCGGCGGCCGCGGCAGGGACGGCCGCGGCCTTGAATACGCTCTTCGTCAGGCTCCTCAGCTCACTCGACCGGCGCTTCGCCGCCGGGAGCGTCCTCGCCGCCGACGTCCATTTGCCGGCGCAGCCGCTCTCGCGTCTCCTCAATCTTGCGCTTGAGGGCCTCGGACTGATCCGCGGCGGAGTCCTTTCCGGCGCCGACGGCGCCCTTCAGGCGGTCGACCTGGCTGCCGATCCCGCCCTCGCCGAAAAGCCGCGCCCGCGTCTCCTTGCCGCTCTTTGGGGCCAGGAGCAACCCGATCGCGGCGCCGGCGAGCGCGCCGATGAGGAACCCGCCGCGACGCTTGCCCCGCGCGGCCTTCTTCGCCGCCTTCTTCTCGGCTTTCGCCGTCATTCTCTCTGCTCTGCCCACAGTGGCACCTCCACTTGCTTGCGTTGCCCTCAGATATAGCACACGCCTACAGCAGCCGCGAGCCGTTGATCAGGAGGCCGAACGAGCAGCCCAGGAACTCGGCCGCCCGCCGGCACATCACCATGCGCGCGAGGAAGATCTCGAAGTACTGCATCACCTGGATGATGGTCGTGTCGATCTCCAGCTCGAGCTTGATGGTGTGCGCCTCTCCGTCGACGGCCAGGAACGAGCGTGTAGTCGCCATGTTGACGCGATCGTGGATGTCGTCGGTGTCCGGGTCGATGACGCGCACGCGGCTGCGGTGCACGTCCGACTTATCCCCGAGCATGACTGCCGCCGCCAGCGGGCTCACCGCCTCACCGTACTCCTCCTCGTGGTTGCCGATGGCGCACATCACTTCGGCGTACTCCTCGGGGGGCATGCCCAGACGCTCGAGCACGTGCTGCGAGAGCAACGCCGCCGCGATGCCGTGATCCAGGCGGTTGATGCCGTTGCCGACGTCGTGCAGATAGCCGGCCACCGCCGCCAGCTCGGCCTCGCGCTGCGGATGGCCGAGCTTGAGCAGCACGTGCTGGGCGATGCCGGCGACGATGCCCGCGTGCCGCGGGCCGTGCTCGGTGTAGCCGAGCACCCCGAGCTTCTCGTTTGCCTTGTCGATGAAGACCTGCACCTCGTGGTCGTGGCGCACGTCGTCGATGGTCACGGTCATCTATCTCACCTCGAAACCGGAGAGGGACTCGTCGGGCTCGGCGTCGGTGACCTCGACGCGGCTCACGCGCGCCGCCGGCGGGCCGACCCTGCACCAGCCGAGCATGGCGTCGACGACGGCGGGTTGGCCCTGCAGGTGCAGGGCGACGCCGCCGTCGCTCAGGTTGCCGACCCAGCCGCGCAGGCCCAGGCGCTCGCCCTCCCGGCGCGCGCTTGCCCGGTAGTACACGCCCTGCACCGTTCCGCTCACGCGCACGGCGACCGCTTTCGTCACGATGACCTCCTCCTGGCTGGCCGCCCCGCCCCGCGGCGCGAACTGCGGCGCCGCGGACGCGGCCGCGCCCCGCCGCGCCGCGCCGGGCCGGGCCTGGCCCGCGGGCTCGTCGCTCACCAGCGGCACGAAGCGACAGCGCGTGTCGCGGTGCTCGCGGAGCCCGTCGCCGACACGCTGGAACACCGTCAGCACCTGGTCGCGGTGCGGGTCCCCGAGCGGCATCACCAAACGGCCGCCGGTCGAGAGCTGCCGCAGCAGGGCCGGCGGCGGCGCCGGAGCCGCGGCGGCCACAAGCACGGCATCGAACGGAGCCATCTCCGGCCACCCCGCGGAACCGTCGGCGATGGCGACGTGCGCGTTTTGATAGCCGAGGCGGGCGAGCACGGCGCGCGCGCGCTCGGCGAGCGGCGCGAGCAGCTCGAGCGCGTAGACCTCGCCCGCCACCTCGGCCAGCACCGCCGTCTGATAGCCGCAGCCCGCGCCGATCTCGAGCACGCGGCTGCGCACGTCGAGCTCGAGGAGCTCCGTCATCAGCGCGACCAGATACGGCTGCGAGATGGTCTGGCCGAGACCGATGGGCAGGGGAGCGTCGGCGTAGGCTTTGGGGACGAGCTCGCGCGGCACGAACAGGTGACGCGGCACGGAGCGCATGGCGGCGAGCACGTCGTCGTTCCGCAGTCCGCGAGCCGCGAGCTGGTTGTCGACCATGCGCACGCGCCGCAGCCCGTACTCAGCGCTCTCATCGTTCATCGCCGACCTCGCATCCTGCCCGCGCCGTGGCGGCTACGCCTGCCGGCGCCGCATCGCGCGGTATTTGGCCCTGCGGCGCCAACCCACCTGCCAATACATGAACCCCGTGAAGGCGGCGATGCCGTAGCCCACCGGCGACACGATGAGCGTGAGCAGAGTGCCGGCGAAGACCGCGAGGTCCTCCCACAGGCTCATGAGCGTGAGGACGGTGTCGCTGGACACCGTCTTGGGCCGAGTCAGGCCCTTGACGTAGGTGGAGGTCCATGCCGCGCCCGCGCCGACGGCGGCGCCGACGACGACGCCCTGCCAGCCGAAGGGGATCGTGGCCGCCCCGGCCACCGCCCCGGCGACGAGCCGATAGGGCATGAGGAGCCGGTCCTGCAGGCGGTCGAGCTTAGGGATCTTGTCGAAGCTCGACTCGAGGAAGGCGAGCACCACGAAGATGACGATCGCCAGCCAATGACTGAGGAACGAGAACGTCGGGTTGAGACCCGCCCCCCAGCCGAGCTTCGACACGACGCCGATGACGGCCAGGGTCATGGACGGGCGCACCCCGGCCACGCTCCCCAGACCCAGCATGCGGCCCACGGCGAACACCCAGGCGGTCATGACGCTGCCTCCATGACCCCAGTGTACCTGTTAGCGCGCGGAGAGCCTGTCCTCCAGCGGCACGTAGTCGATATCAAAGCCGAAGTGGCGGGGTCCGAGCACGGCGACGCCGCGCGCCGTGCGCCATGCATCGGCGGCCGGCAGTCCCACGACGGTCACGGAGAGGCCGACTTCGTGGTGCGGGTTGGTGATCGGCTCACCCGTCTCACCTGAGAAGCAGCAGATCAGGTCCGGAGCAGTGACGTCGGGCGCGCCGTCGCGCCAGGCCATGAGATTCTCGTTCTTGGACCAGACCCGGTACGTGGCCTCGGCGTCGGCACCCTGGCCGGTGAGCTCGAGCTCACCCCAGGTGAAGCCGTCCTTCTCCTCCCACGAGAAGGCGGTGACGCGGCCGCGAAAGAGCACGCCGCCGCCCGCGGCCGCCACGGCCGCCGCGGCCGCGTCCTCGCCCGCCGCCACGGCCTGGCGGAATGCCCGCCCCACATGCTTCGCCTGGGAGATGGCCCCCGGGATCACGACATCCTTCATGCGTCCCCAAGGCATGGCATGATCGGCGACCCAGACGACGTTGCGGCTGGCGACGGCCAGAGCACGCACCAGCGCCTCGGAGCGGCGGTCGTCGGCGACCACCGTGATGATGACAGTGTCGCCGAGCTCGTTGACCACGGCCTGCGGAGCGATGGGCACGCCGTGAAGGTTGAAGATCGAGTGCTCCAGCTCCGGCACCGCGCGGCCGACAGGGTCGGCGTCCACCACCGGAAGGCCCAGCATCGCCGCCGGATAGAACGCGTCGGCGATGCTGGTGCCGCCGAGCTCGCCGGTGATGAGGGCGCCGAACTCGCAGCCCAGATGCGCCCCGAGGGCGCGGACGGCGAGCACGCCGGGGTGCTCATTCGCCCAGTTCAACCCAGCGTACTCCGCCTCATCGCCGACGATCAGGCCGCCGACGCCATAGGGACAGGCGACCAAAGTCTCGTCCGGCAGCTCGTGCGGGGCCGCGAGGGTCACGGCGCGCCCCTCTTCGTAGGCGCGCCGAATCAACTCGCGGCCCTCCGCGAGCTCGCCGCCGCCGCCGCACCCCATGATGGTGGCGCCGACGAGTACTTCGTCGATCTCATCCCAGGTCAACGTGTGCATCTCAGCCCTCCCGGCCGGTCATTCCTCGACCGTGCGGCGACGACGTGCCCGCACCACGAGGACGACGATCAGCGCCACGACCACCAGCGCGACCACGGCCGCGACGATGGTCCCGGTGCTGCTGGACGACGACTTCGCCGGAGCTCCCGGGACGGGGTGGGCGAAGAGATAGCTGTCGATGTTGTATGACGTGTAGATGACGGATCCGTCTCCCGAGGGCGTCCTCACCCAGCCTTTCCACCCTGCGTCATCGTAAGCCTCCAGCCACTCGGGATAGGTGAGCGTGATGTACGGGCTCTGCTCGTACACGATCTGCTGCATCTTCCAGACGAGCTCCTTGCGGGCCTGCGGATCGATGGTCGTCTGCTGCTGGTAGTACAGCCGGTCGTACTCGGCATCGGTCCACTGCGTGTCGCTCCACGAGCCCACCTGGGACTTGGTGAGCACCGAAAGGATGAAGTTGGGGTCGGGGTCGCCGTACCAGTACCAGAGGAAGAGGTCGTAGTCGGGAGCGAAGACGTCGCCCTTGAAGTTGTAGATCTTGTCGGTCAAGGCGCCTTCGTCGATGACCTGATAGTCGATCTGCAGACCGATCTTCTCCAGCCACCCGGTGATCAGCTTGCCGACGATCTGGTCGGTGGCCGACTGCGAGCGCGCGAACAGGCGCAGCGTGATGGGCTTGCCGCGGAAATCGCGCACGCCGTCGCCGTTCGTGTCCTTGTAGCCGGCGGCGTCGAGGGCGGCCTCCGCCTTTGCCGGATCGTACGCGTAGAGCTGGTCGGCGGGCGGCTGCCAGTGGTAGTCCAGCGGAGGCTTGTAGTAGCCGGAGCGGATGATCGTCGTCGCCGGCGTGCCGTGCCCGTAGTAGGCGGTGTCGACCACCGTCTGCTTGTCGATGGCCCAATTCAGAGCCTGCCGGAAGCGCGCGTCCTTGAGCACCGGGTTGCCCAATGAGGCCGCCCCCGTGTAGCAGTTGCAGCCCATGTGGTTGAAGCCGTTCAGCACACCGCCGATGGCGGCGAGGTCGGGCGAAGCATCGAGGGTCTTGAACTGAGCCTGCGGGATGTCCCAGGCGACCTGCAAGTTGCCGGACTTGAGGTCGGCGGCCATCGTGTCGGCGTTCTTGTAGAGGCTCCAGATGACCTCGTCGACCTGGGGCGCGCCGCGCCAATAGTCCTTGTTGGCCACGGCGCGCACGTAGTCGCCACGCTTCCACTCCACGACCTGGAACGGCCCCGTGCCGATGATCGGCGGCTTGTTGGGGAAGCTCTTGGCGGCCGCCGCGCCGCTGACCTTGGACCAGATGTGCTCGGGCATGATCCACACGACCATGCCCAGCATGTTGGCCTTGGGCTTGGAGCAGACGAACTTCACGGTGAGCGGGTCGACCGCTACCACCTTGTCGATGAAGTCGGTGTAGCTCGTGAAGTTGCCCATCTGATGCTTGATGACGTAGTCGAAAGTGAAGACGACGTCCTTGGACGTGAACGGCACGCCGTCCTGCCACTTGACGCCCTCGCGGAGCTTGAACGTCCAGACTTTGCCGTCGGGCGAGTGCGACCAGCTCGTGGCCAGCTCGGGCACGGGCTGCAGGTCGCTCGCCCGGAAGCCGACAAGAAAATCGTAGTTGAGGTGAAAGATCTCGAGCGACGAGGACTCGTACCCGATGAACGGGTTCAGGTTGTCGGGCTCGGCCGTCCATCCTACGTGCAGCGTGGTCTTGCCCGCGGGCGAGGGCGAGGCGTCGGCGCCGAGGGCGCCGCCGACGCCCCAGGCGAGCCCGCCGGCGAGCACAGCGGCCAGAGCGAGCAGCAGGCCGCCGCGCAACAGGCGCGGTGTGATCCTCTTCATGTCTCCCCCCAAAGCGTCTCGAGTGCGCAGCAGCGAAACGGACGAGGCCCGGCGCGGACCGGGCGGTACAATGTCGACGTTATGAGGATGCACGGGACTGTCAAGGGCAGTAATTCGAGGACGACGTGAGCGATACGCCTCAGAAGCGCCCCCGAGGTCGGCCGCGGCTCAACTCCGATCCGCAAGGACCGCTCGACAAGTGGATCGCCGGGCTGTCGCCGACCGCCCTGCACATCGTCGAAGTGGCGCGCGGGGTGCTTCTCGAGAAGGGCTACGACGCGGTCACTTTGGAGGCCGTTGCCCTGAAGGCGAACGTCGACCCCTCCACCGTGCGCCGCCAGTTCATCAGCAAGGCCGGTCTGCTGCACGCGGTCTTCGATCGCCTGCAGGCCGAGCCCTGGGAGGCGCTGGTCGAGCGAGTCAAGGACATCCCTGCGCCGCAAGAGCGCTTGCACGCGTACATCAGCGGACTGGGTGCGCTTGTCGAGGGCGGGCAGAGCGCCGTGGGCATCTCCGAGGTGCTTGCCCGGGGCCTGCGCGATCCGGTGCTGCGCAGCAAGATCGCCGCCGACTACGACATCGCCCGCGACGGCACCCTGGAGCTGGGCGAGCTGGAGGCCGGCGAGGACGAAGAGCTGGCGCGCAGGCAGCGCGCCCTCGCCAGCCTCATCGTGGCCGCCATCGACGGCCTTTCGCTGCAGGTGGCCGCCGACCCCGAGGGTGTCGACCAGGACCTCGTCTTCGCGATGCTGGCCGACATGGTGCGGCTCTGGCTGCGCGATCGGCCCGGCGGCTGAGCCGAGCCCGACGCCTCAGAGCTCGACGTCGTCCAGATGAAGCACCGCATGCGGGCTGCCCGCGAGCGCCCGCACGAGGCGAGCATCCGCGGTGACGAGAGGCAGGCGCTCCTCGGCGGCCAGCGCCACATAGACCGCGTCGTAGGCGGAGATGCCGTACTCGAGGGCAAGGAGAAGCGCCTCGACCTCGATTCCTGTGGCCTCGAGGCGCTCGATGGGAAGAGCCAGGAGGTCAAGCAGATCGTCGAGGGCTTGAGCCGCTTCCAACCTTCGTCGGCGCGACGCCTTGACCAAGCCGCCTGCGCACTCCACATCGAAGAGCCGCGGAGCTACAAGCCGGGTGCGCTTTGACGCCTGCGATGCGATGAGCCGCGCCGCTGCCGCGGCGCCCGGCTCCTCCAGGGCGAGAGCCAGCGCGGCACTGGCGTCGAGAACGCAGCCGCGATCAACGCGGCTCGATCTCACCGCGGCCCTCCCGAATGAGGTCGGCGGCGTAGCCCGCGGGCACCGGAGGCAGTGACTCTCGACGGACCCGGAGTCGCTCGAGTATCTCAGTCGTCTTGGCACTTCGATCGCGAGCCGCAACTCCGGACTTCAGCAGATCGATCACCTCCGCGGATAGCGAACGGTGCTCAACCTCTGCGCATGCTTGGAGCTTCTGGTACAGCTCGTCAGGGACGTTGCGCACGTGCAGTGTGGCCATAGCTGACCGCCTCCCTTCGGAGGGAGGATACCCGTGCTGGTTGCATTCTGCAACACGCTCTGGCGGGACGTCATGGCCGGGCATACACATGAGAGCAGAGTAGCAGCCGTCCGGCTGCGAAAACAGGCTCCCGATGACCCTGCGGGGTGGACATTGCCGCGGGCTCAGGGTGACGAGAGAGCGCGAGGCGCGGGCAGCTCTTCCGGCCGCCCGCGCCTCGCGCCCGTCCACCCGCTCAGACGGTCTTCGCGTACCTCTTGCGCCCTTCTTCGTACAGGTCGCCGCCGTGGCAGTCGTTGACGACGATCGCCGGGAAGTCCTTGACCTCGAGGCGCGCGACGGCCTCCGCGCCAAGCTCGGGCCAGGCGATCACCTCGTTGCCGACGATGCTCTTCGCCAGAAGGGCGCCCGCCCCACCGGTGGCGGCGAAGTACACGGCCGTGCACGCGTGCATCGCGTCCTTGACCTCCTGCGTGCGCAGGCCCTTGCCGACCATGCCCTTGAGGCCGTGCTCAATGAGCAGCGGCGCGTAGGCGTCCATGCGGCCGCTAGTCGTCGGGCCGGCCGAGCCGATGACGTTGCCGGGCTTGGCCGGGCTCGGCCCCATGTAGTAGACGACCGCCCCCTGCAGCTCGAAGGGGAGCTGCTTGCCGGCCTGGATGAGCGCGACGAGCCGCTTGTGGGCGGCGTCGCGCGCCTGGTAGATGACGCCGCTGATCTCGACGGCATCGCCGGCGCGCAGGTCCCGCACCACGTCGTCGGTCAGAGGAGTCGTGATCTTCTTGGCAGCCATGCGTCCTCCCCTCTCCTTCAGAGCTCCACGGTCTTGTGGCGCTGCGCGTGACACTGGACGTTAACGGCCATCGGCATGCTGGCGATATGGCTGGGCATCTCCTCGATGAACACGTCGAGCGCGGTCGTGGTGCCGCCGAGACCCTGGGGGCCGATGCCGAGCGCGTTGATCTTCTCGAGCAGCTCGTCTTCCATGGCCGCGATGCGTGGATCCGGGTGCGTGCTGCCGACGTCGCGCAGCAGCGCCTTCTTGGCGAGCACGGTGACCATGTCGATCGTTCCGCCGATGCCGACTCCGATGATCACCGGCGGGCACGGGTTGGAGCCGGCCCTCGAGACCGTGTCGACGACGGCGTCGACCATGCCGGCCCAGCCCTGCGAGGGCTTGAGCATGTTGAGGCTGCTCATGTTCTCGGCGCCGCCGCCCTTGGCCATCATCGTGAGGCGCACCTTGCGACCGGGCACGATGCTCGTGTGCATGATGGCCGGCGTGTTGTCTTTGGTGTTGCGGCGCGCGTGCCCCGGCTCTTCTGCGACGGACTTGCGCAGGTAGCCTTCTGCGTAGCCCCGGCGCACGCCCTCGTGGACGGCGTCCTCGAAGGAGCCGCCGACGAGGTGCACGTCCTGCCCCACCTCGGCGAAGATGACGGCGAAGCCCGTGTCCTGGCAGATGGGCACGCGGTCGGCCACGGCGATGTCGGCGTTCTCGATGAGCTGGCCGAGGACCTCCTTGCCGACCGGGCTCTCCTCGGCCTCCCTGGACTTGACGAGGGCGTCGTAGACGTCCGCGGGCAGATCGTAGTTGGCCGTGATGGACAGCGCCTTCACGGCCTCCGTGACCTCGCGCACGTCGAGCTCGCGGACGGGCATTGCGGCCACCTTCAGTCCCTCTTGCGTTCGGTGGCCCTCTTGATGGCGTCGGCCACCTTGTCGGCCGCCGACTGGGCCGCGTCCGCGGCCTTCTGGGCGGCCGGCCCAATGGCGTCGACGGCCTTGTCGACGGCCTCGCCGGCGTAGTCGCCGGCGCCGCGGGCGGCGGCCTTCATGGCCGCCCTGGTCGGCGCCGGCGCCCTGCTGCCCTCGGGCATCGGGATGTAGCCGGCCGCCATGGCGTCCTGCACCATGCCGCGGGCGCGGGCGATGATCGCCGTGGCCTCGGCGACCTCCTGGTCGAAGGTCAGGTCGGTGCGCAAGGCGATGCCCTGCTCGATGGCCTTCATGGCCACCGCTGCGGCCTCGCGCGGGAACACCTCCCAGTCGTCCATCGTCGGCATGATGTAGTCGGCACTCAGGCCTTTGTCCTCGGCGACCTTGGCGAGCTCTACGGCCGCGGCAATGCACATCTCGTCGGTGATGGTCTTGGCGCGCACGTCCAGGGTGCCGCGGAAGATGCCGGGGAAGCCGACGGAGTTGTTGACCTGGTTGGGGAAGTCGGAGCGGCCGGTGGCGACCACGGCGGCGCCGGCCTCCTTGGCGTCCCAGGGCCACATCTCGGGCACCGGGTTGGCGCAGATGAAGACGATCGGGTCGGGGGCCATCGCCTTGATCCAGTCCTTCTCGATGGTGTCCGGGCCCTGTTTGCTGAGGGCGATGCACACGTCGGCGCCCTTCAGCGCCTCGGCGATGCCGCCGCTGAGCTGCTCAGCGTTGGTGATCTGGCAGTACTTCCACTTGTCGACCCACTCGGCCTTGACCGCCTCGATGTCGCTGCGGCCCTTGTGCAGGATGCCCTTGCTGTCGACGACGCGGCACTTGGCGGGGTCGGCGCCGAAGGCGAAGATCAAGCGGCTGATGGCGACGTTGGCCGCCCCTGAGCCGATGAAGGCGATCTTGACCTCGGCGATGTCGCGGCCGACCACCTTGAGCGCGTTGACCAGGCCGGCGAGCGTGACGCACGCCGTGCCCTGCTGGTCGTCGTGCCACACGGGGATCTCGCACTCCTCGCGCAGGGTGTCGAGGATGCGGAAGCACTTGGGCTGGCTGATGTCCTCGAGGTTCACGCCGCCGAGGCCGGGCTGCACGAGCTTGACGAATTCGATGAGCTTGTCGGGGTCCTTGGTGTCGACCATGAGCGGAAAGCCGTCGACGCCGCCGAGATACTTGTAGAGAAGGCTCTTGCCCTCCATCACCGGCAGGCCGGCCTTGGGGCCGATGTCGCCCATGCCCAGCACGCGCGTGCCGTCGCTGATCACGGCCACGGTGTTGCCCTTGTTGGTGTGCTCGTAGACCTTCTCGGGGTCGTCCTTGATGTCGAGGCACGGTTTGCTCACTCCCGGCGTGTACCAGATGCCGAAATCCTGGAAGTCGCGCACGCAGCACTTGAGCGTGGTCTCGATCTTGCCCTTGTAGAACGGGTGCAGCTTCATGGCGTCTTCCATGGGCTGGTACGCCTTGGCCTTGAGCTCCTCTACGGTGGGCGTGCCATCTTCGTTGGGCATGCGGGCCTCCTTGTGGACCGGCGGCGGGGCGGCCGCCGAGGGTCGCGGCGATGCTACGGGCAGAACGATAACGCTAGCACCCGGTCGTGCGGGCGGCAACGTGTGGGGCGGTGAGAAGGGAAGGGCCGGGGAAGGCCCGGAGGGCCAATCCGCCGGCCCGTGACCCGCGGACGCCGTGCGCGCTCAGCCTACCCGCGCGCGATAGCGTTTGGACATGTCGCGAAAGGCTTGGACGAGCGCCTTCTGGGTGCCCGAGAAGTAGCATTTCTCGAGCTCCTCAATGATAGCGTCCTCGTCGGTCGCCAAGTTGTGCCCGCTGAGCAGACGGTTGAGGTAGTCTTTCGCCAGGTCGGTGGCGACCGTGAACTCGGCGGC
The DNA here is from genome assembly GCA_903862845.1 of uncultured Thermoleophilia bacterium. Taxonomy (GTDB): domain Bacteria; phylum Actinomycetota; class Thermoleophilia; order UBA2241; family UBA2241; genus CAIXSE01. The sequence continues at coordinate 9,129 of CAIOZS010000131.1, read as the reverse complement.
GACGATGACGCCGGTTTCCATGTCGACCTCGCACACCACGCTGAGGATCGTGTACATCTGCCCGCTCACGGTGTTGGCCGGCGGCTTGGCGTGCCCGACGAAGATGCTGGTGCTCATGGGGAGGCCCGGTTCATGGTTCGGCGATTGTCCCACGCCCGGCCGCGCGCGTCACGCGCAGCAACCGGACGAGGCTGAGGACGACGGCGTAGAGGAGCCCGCCGAAGAACAGGAGCCACAGGCCGGGATGGAGGCCGCCGCTCACGGCGGCCCAAATGGACCCGGCTGTCAGGACGGTCGCGACGGCGCCGACCGTGGCCCAGCGGCCGCGGCTGCGAGCGTCGTAGAGGACGAGCATCGCCGTCGCCAGCAGCGCGGCGAAGCCGGTCAGCAGGAGCGCGCCGACGAAGATGACGCCCGGCGGCGTGACCAGGCGCGAGTAGCCGACGTCGATGGTGGAGAGGCCGCCGGCCGCTGTGCGGGCGCCGCGCGTGACGGCCCAGGCGCCGGTGACGCCGTAGCCCACGAGCCACGGCGCCGTGACCGCGGCGGCGAGCAGGCGGAGGCCGCCGCCGGAGCGCGCGACCGGCGGCGCGCCTGTGGGCTCACTCTCCGGCGCGCCGGACAACCGCTCGTCTTGCCTGGGCTCGTCCACGATCCAGTCCCTTCACTCGCCCCAGCGCGCGCGCAGGCGCCGGATACGAAGAAGCTCGAGCAGCGACGCCCCGACGATCAGGGGAAACGCCACGAGGTACGGCCAGTTGACCGCCTTGGTGAAGATGTCGCCGCCGCCCAGCGCAATGCCGACTGTGGATGCCGCGGCCATCACGCCCACAGCGACCCACTGCCCGGGGTGAAGCGCTCTGGAGAAGAGGAGCGTGGCCGCCCAGATGAGCACCACCTCGAGCGCCACGAGGGCCCCAGCGAACATGAGCATCTGAACGCTGGTGAGGGTCACGGACTGGACGCTGTCCCCGTCAAGGCCGGTGACAAGGCTCACCGGCCCCGTGCGCGCCGTGAGAGCGGCGATCACGGCCATCACGGCGACCGCGCCTCCGGCGATGCTTACGCAGGCGAGGAAGACACCGGCGACGGTGCGGAGGACGCGCCAGCGGGCGAAGTCCATCTGGCGGGCGGAGTCGCGCGCGGCCTGCGCCAGCGCCTCGGCGTCGCGCCGCGCCCCTTCGTCGTCCGGCTCGTCCGGCTCGTCGTAGTGCGCCACGTAGGGATGGTCCTGGCGCCCCTCGGACTCCATCGTTCATGCTCCTTCGGCGAGCCGCTCCCGACATTCGCCCGGCGGCACCCTGTACGCTAGCGTAGTACCTGCGTGTCGTCGACGCAGCCTGGCACGCAACGGAGCGCGACTGCGGGAGGCGACATGGCACAGGATCCACGCGTTCAGTCGGCGGCGCGAGCGCTGGCGCGCTCCCGCCGGCTGGTGGTGTTCACGGGCGCCGGCGTGAGCAAGGAGTCGGGCATCGCCACCTTCCGTGAGCCCGAGACCGGCCTCTGGGCGCAGTACGACCCGATGGAGCTCGCCACCTACGAGGCCTACGTGCGCCGGCCCGCCTTCGTCTGGAGCTGGTACGAACACCGCTTCGGCGCGGCGGCGGCCGCTGCGCCCAACCCGGGGCACAGAGCCATCGCCGAGCTCGAACACCTGCTTCCCCGGGTCAGCGTGGTGACGCAGAACATCGACGGTCTCCACCAGCGTGCCGGCTCCAGCGACGTCATCGAGCTCCACGGCAACATGCTCCGCTTCAAGTGCCTGAGCGGGCGGCACACCGGCTTCGTGCTCGACGACTTCGCCGGCCAGGACGAGAAGCCGCCGCGTTGCCCCGACTGCGGCGACCCGCTGCGTCCCGATGTGGTGTGGTTCGGCGAGGCGCTCCCGGCTGACGCCATCGACCGCGCCCAGGCGCTCAGCGCCGCCTGCGACGTCATGCTGGTCGTGGGGACCTCCGGGGTCGTGTATCCTGCGGCCGGCCTGCCTTTTCTGGCCGCTGAGGCTGGCGCCACGGTGATCGACGTCAACCCCGAGCGCGACGCTTTGGCGGCCGCGGCGGAGATCTTCCTCCGGGGGCCGGGCGGCGAGGTGCTGCCACAGCTCGTCGCCAGCGTGCGAGAGCATTTGACCGGCTAGTCCTTTGCCCTGGGCGTGAGCCCGGCGGCGGCGCGGTGCACCGCCTCGTCCCACGTGCCGCGGCGCCTGGCCTCGTCGATGAGCGCCTGCCCGGCGGGAGTCATCAGCCCCGCGGCGATCATCTTCTCGACGCGGACGACGTTGCTCTTGCTCCACACGCTCCCCGGCTTGCGCGGCGTGAAGCGCACGGCGTAGCTGCGCTCGTCCCTGCGGTTCACAAGGCCGTCGATCCAGCCCCAGCACAGGGCTTCTTCGACGGCCTCGTCGTAGCTCACGCTCGGCGCGGCGACATGCTTCTTGCGGAGGAGGAGCCAGACGAGGGTCGCCGAGCCATGATGCCCGGCCAGCCACTCGCGCCAAGTTGCGCGATCGGCGGCGAAGAAGACATCGGAGTCGGAGATATCGGCCATGGAGCATACGTACCCGCGCGCAGACGGATGTGAGCGTAGGGGCGCCCCTCAGCTACGGGGTGAACGCGGAGAGGTCGGCGGCCAGCCCGAGCTCCGCGTAGCTGCGCGAGCGGCGCGCGTAGCGGTCGTGCAGCTCGGCGCGCGGCTCAAGGTCTTCGTCGGTGACCGCGCGCACGACCTTGGCCGGCGCGCCCATGATGAGGCTGCGCGGAGGGAACCTCTTGCCCTGGGTGACCAGCGAGTTGGCGCCGACGATGCTCTCGTCGCCGATCTCGCAGCCGTTGAGCAGCGTGCTCCCCATGCCGATGAGGCAGCGCGCCCCGATGGTCGCCCCGTGGACGATCACGCCGTGACCGACGATGGTCTCGCGGCCGATGGTGACGGGGAAGCGCGGATCGGCGTGCGCCACCGCGTTGTCCTGGAAGCTGGTCTCGATCCCCAGGGTGATGCGCTCCACGTCGCCGCGCAGGACGGCGCCGGGCCAGACGTTGGCGCCGCCTTCGAGGACGACGTCGCCGATGACCGTGGCATCGGGATGGACGTACGCATCGGAGGCGAAGACGGGTACTCTGTCACCGAAAGCATGGATGGACATGAACGAAGTATATCGGAGGACCACATGAAGTTCGTGCACGTGGCGACGCGCACCAAGGACCTGGACGCGGCGCTCGCCTTCTACGAGGCGCTCGGCCTGAAGGAGACCCGCAGGTCAGAGCTGACGAAGGGCAAGGCGACGCTGGCCTTCATCGAGCCACCGGAGGGCAACTTCGCCATCGAGCTCGTCTACAACTGGGGCAAGGACGACGCCTACGAGGGCGGCGAGCGCTTCGGCCACTTCGCCTTCGACGTCGCGGACATCGCAGGCTTGCTGCCGCGCCTCATGGCCGCCGGCGGCATCGTGCTGCGGGAGCCCTATCTGCTGGAGGGCACCGGGCCCGAGATCGCCTTCGTCGCCGATCCCGACGGCAACCAGATCGAGCTGATCCGGCGCTGACGCGAAGCCGGGCGCCCGGGCGCGGGGTGGCCGGCGGCCGCCCGCGCCCGGGCGCAACGCCTCACACGCCGGTGGCCGGCGCGGCCGTGGCGCCTCCGGGAGCTCCCGGCATGACCTGCGTCAGGGCCGCCTCGATAGCCGTCTGCTGCGACGCCGTGATCGTGCCCTTCTCGACCAGCGCGGCGAGGGCCGTCGAGAACATCGCGCCGCGGTCCGGGGGCTGCGCCCCAGCTTGCGGCGACGCGCCCGGCGACGGGGGCGCGCCTTGGGACGCTCCGCTGGAGCCTCCGGCCATAGATGCCTTGATGGCCGCTGCGACGGCCGTCTGCTGGTCACTCGTGATCGTGCCGTCCTTGACGAGTGCATCCAGTTGCCCAGCGATCATCGTGCTCGGGTCGCCCATCTGGCCGCTGGCCTGAGGCATGCCCGAGGGAGCGCCCGCCGGTACAGCTTGCGCCTGGGCATCCGACGTAGACGAACCGCCGCAGGCCGCGAGCGCGAAGCCCGATACGCCGACGGCCAGTAGGAGCGACGCCGCGAGGGCGGCGCGAATCGATCTGCGCATCCTCCACCTCTTCCGCATTGGTGATCTGGTGCGAGGAGTGTGGCAGGGCCATCTGGGGGGGCGCTGAGAGGCGTCTGTGAGGTCGCTGTGAGCAGCGTCCCGGCCGAGCATCGCGAGCTTCTGGCACAGCCAGTCAGGCGTAGCGCGGCATGCTGTTCCTGCTCCAGCCCATGCGGCCGGCGGAGAAGGCGCGTGGCGCGGCGAGGACGCAGAGCACGGCAAGCAGGATGTAGTACGACAGGTTGAGATTGGTGGTCGTGCCGGTGACGGCCGCCGCCAGGTTGTAGAGACTGCCGGCGGCGGCCAGGAAGGAGATCAGTCCCCAGGCCGCGCGATGCGCGGACGGCGTCAGCTCCATGGCGAGGGCGGCGAGGAAGACGGCCGGCGGAAAGAGGAGGAGCGGCAGGGCGGCAAGGTCGCCGGCGTTCAGCCCGCCGGGATCGACCGCCGGCGCCGTCGCCGCGTAAATGGCCTCGTAGACCTGCCAGGCGAACCCGGCGAGGAGGAAGATGATGATCGCCAGCCGACCGATGAACTGGCGGTCGTGACGGGTCATCGACGGCAGCCTGCGGTTCCAGGCGCGGGAGCGACGCCAGGCGCGCGCGATAACTATCGCGCCGACGACCACGAACAGGGGCAGGAGCACCCACGGCTTGGCGGTGAACCAAGGAAACCACGAGAACGGTGGCCAGGTCTCTTCGCGCAGCTTGAACTTCGTCGCGCCGTCGCGCGGCAGGATCTGAAGCACGCGCCCGTCCTGCAACAGGACGTCGACCTGCAGAGCGCTGAGGCCGGTGATGCGGACGCGGTGGTCGACCGTGGCGTACGGAGGCGCCGGCGAGCCGCTGTCGTCGGTTTTGAGCAGCGGCCAGACACCGGCGGCGGCGTGGGCGTCCGCAGCCGGCCACGTGAAGGTCACGGTGGCGCCGGCCGGCGCGCCCGCGGCGCCGCCCCAGGAGGCGACACGCGTCTCGTAGGTCGTGCCTTGCAGCACAGTCGCCACCGTCGGGTCGGCGACTGCGGCCGTCACGGCCTCCGCATCAAGCGTCTGCTGGGCTGTGCCGGCAGTGGCGCGGGCGGAGCCGGGCGCGACGGCGCAGGCGGCCAGGCACAGCAGGAGGGCCGCGGCCGGCAGGACGCGGCGCAAGATGCGGCGCCAGGCGGCCGGGAAGCGACCGGGGACGGGCAGCGCCGGCATGCCCGGCCGCAGCTCGTACTCGCCCCAGCGGACCCACTCGCGCCCGGGGTGCCGGGCGAAGACGGTGTAGTAGTAGGCACGGCCGTTCTGCAGGCCGCTGTCGCGGAACGAGCCGCTGACATCGTGGTACACCACGGTCTGGCCGGCGCCTGAGGCTGCGCCTGCGCCGGCCTCGGGCGCGTCGCCGTCCGCCGCCGGCGCGAATCCGTGGTCCGAGCGCAGGACGCGCACTTCGAGCAGGGTGCTGCCGGGGTAGTCCCATCCGAGGGCAGCGCAGCCGTCGCCCGTGCTCGCGGAGACGCGTCGCGTGCGCACATCGGTGACGTGCTCTGTGCTGTGGTCGTGCCCGGCGGCACTGCGCCTCATGGATCCCTCCACATCGCTCGGTCGCCGACACGGCAAAGCATACCAGTCCGGCTAGAACATCCCGTAGCTCGCCGGCAGGTACCGGTCGAGGCGGCCGAACGGCCGGGAGGCGAGCAGAAGCCCCGGCGTGGCGTCGTACACCAGGCCCGCCTCCCAGAAGACGCGCTGCGCTCCGGCGCACGGCGCGGGCACGCCGGCCTTGACCCTCTCGAGTCCCCGCGCTGCCAGTTCGGCGAGAACGAAGCGCAGCACCGTCTCAAGATCCGCGGCCCGCAGGCTCGCCACCGGGCCGATCCCACCTGTCAGATGACAGAGCGCGTAGGCGACGGCCCTGCCGGCGCGACGAAAGAGCCAGCCGCGCCGGCCGCCCTCGCTCAGAGAGAACTGGTGGTCCACAGTGCGCTCGAAGCCCAGAACGGCGAGGTCGAGAGCCCGCAGATCCGGCAGGGCCGCCGCGGTGAGCGGCTCGGGCTCGAGCGTCCCGAGTCGCGGCCGTCCGCCGGCTCGGCCTGCGCCGGAGCGCGGCGGTCCGGCGAACCCGAGCAGCGCTTCGCGCGGCAGCATCCCGCGGCGCGCGTACAATGTGTTGGACACCGGCTGCAGGGTGTCGGTGATGGTGGCGCGTACGGCGTGCGCCGGGGCGCCCGTCCTCACGCGCTCGAGCAGCTCCGCGCCCACGCCCGCGCCCTGCGCCTCCGGCAGCACGAACAGCGAGCTCAGGAACCACCAGTCGTCGCGCACGATGGCCGAGCTCCAGGCGACCATGTCGCCCTGCCGCTCGGCCACCCAGCACCGCTCACCGTCGTGGCGCAAGGTGTGAAGGAAACCGGCGTCCCGGTCGTTCTCATCCGGCACCAGATCCTGCCCCGCCGGCGCGAGATAGCCGTTGAGAGCCGCGCGGTAGACCTGGAAGGCGCGGCCGGCGTCTGCGGGCAAGGCGCGCCGGTACGTGATTGCTGCAGCGGTCATGACGAGTAGCCTACACCGTGCGGGTTTTCCGATGCGGGAGCTTTGTGCTACCCTAGTTCGCCGCTGTCGCTGCGGGACTACCCGGCGGCAGGACACGCGGCTCTGCACCGTGAAACCGAGGTTCGAAACGGCGACGCAGGGCAGAGCAGCAGTTCGACCTTGCGTGGCGCATTCGTCTAGGGGCCTAGGACGCCGCCCTCTCACGGCAGTAACACGGGTTCGAATCCCGTATGCGCTACCACCTCTCCTGCACGGACGCCCTGCTCGCGCCCAAGAGCAGTCGCCTCGCTTGTCGCGGACGCGAACAGCCGCCCGCGCACCGTGCTCAGCGGGCCGCCCATGGGACCGAACCGGCTGTGGAGCCCGCTCTCGTCGGCGCCTCGCTCGTGGGGCCGACATCGCCAGCAGCCGCTGCCCTTCTGGGACCTGCCGGCCATTTGTCCCATGGCTGGACCCCGGTCCGGTTTCATCGCACCCCTCAGCGAACATCACCAGAGTGCCGATGCTCCACATAATCGCGCCACCCACATCGCACAAAGGAGGAGCCATGGATGCGCAAGAGAACCCGTTGCAGAGGATTGTCGCCCGGTGCTGGGAGGACGAGGCCTTCAAGGAGAGGCTGATGGCCGATCCGGCCGGAATGCTCAAGGCCGAAGGCGTCGAGGTTCCGGAGGGCATCACCGTCAACGTGGTGGAGGACACGGCGCAGGTGCGCAACCTGGTAATTCCGGCGCAGCCGGGCAGGCTGGCGGACGAGCAGCTGGAGAGCATGGCGGCTGGAAGTTGCTTCTGGAGTGACATCCCCGGATGCAGTGATATCCAGCAACCGGCATGTGGCAAGTTGGGGTGAAGATCAAGACCCTCTGATCAGTGCGGAGGGTCACGGCCGCGGATGCATCCCGTTTCGGCAGCGCCCGCGTCCGCCTTCGCGGTCCGGCTGCCACCGAGCCGGTCCCTTTTGACAGAGGCCGTCTGAGGATCTCGTGCCCTGATACTCGGGCTCCATGTCAAAGAGCACCAGGTGGTCGCGGGCGAGCAGACCTGCGCCAGGCGCGGCATGGCGCGCCCTCCCCGCGCCTGAGATCACGCAGTCCTCGCAGCGCGAGCGTCCCCCACGGTCGAGACCCCCGAGCCCGCAGCGTATGCCTGAGGCAGATGTTCTATGGTCGGGGCTACTGGAGATAAGCTACTGTCTTTCGACGCGCCCCATGTAAGAGGAGAGGACCACGGCCGAGCAAGGCAACCCGCTGCAGAAGGTGATCACGAAGTGCTGGGAGGACGAGGCCTTCAAGAAGAGGCTGCCGGCCGACCCGGCGGCGACGCTCAGGGCGGAAGGGTGCAGGTCCCCGAGGGCATGACCGTCAACGTGGCCGTGGATTCTGAGGACGTGCGCACCCTGGTGATCCCGCTGCCTCCGACCGCTGAGTTGAGCGAGGCAGAGCTCGCCGGGATAGCGGCCGCGGATGGTAGTTGTTTGTGCGTGCCAGGATTGTTCGCGCCTGGAATGACAATGTAGGTTGGCCAGTAGGGACTACTGGGGAGCTCGAGTGCATCATGGGAGGCATCGCATGAGGTCGGTGGAGGCAGTCCGAGAAGCTCGGGGCCTGAGTGCCCGATCCCTGAGTGCCGCCGTGCTCACGGTCCTGCTCGTGGTCCTGGCCTGTCTGGCGGCGAGCGCGCCCGCCGGCGCGCGCGCGGTCAACGTCGAAATCTCGCTCTACAGAAACCCCGGGGAGTCCGACCGGGCTATCTATGACAGCATCATCGGAGCCTTCGCCGATGGCGTCTACGAGTCATCCAACGGCGCCATCACCATCGGTAGGGTGACGTTCTTTGCCGACCCCACAAGAACGAAACCCCGCACCATCATGTGGGGGGAGACGGGGGACAGCGTCTGCGCCACGGTGTCCGGCTGGGGTACGAGCACCGGGCGGATCGTGATGTGGGACCAGCGCCCGACGCGGAACGTGGACTACATGGAGAAGCCCGTCGAGGCCGGGTACGCCCTGGCGCACGAATGGGGTCACTACTTCTTCGGGCTCTTTGACGAGTACAAGTCCGGGAGCACGAAGTACGACGACCAACCGCCCGAGCCGGACGGAACGCCCGGAAAGAAATGGCCGTCCATGCCGCACTCGACAGACGTTCCGACCCGGTACTCGATCATGACCGCCCAGTACAACGCGGTGGGGGGTCCCGGGTACTATTCGTGGCTCAACTTCTCCACCAGTGTCGACTACCAGGACGAGACGGCGCAGGGGCGCATGTTCGGGGCCAGCGGCTGGGAGACACTCACGCGGCCGCCGGCCGAGGATCCCAAGCCGCCGGCCGAGACGAATGAGAAGCCGCGGCAGAACCTCTCGCGGGAGCTCCAGGACGTGCGCGGCCCGAACAACCGCCCCCGCATCGACCTCCCCAACGCGGCCGCCCGGGCGGACCTGAAGATCGAGTGGATGGCGGACGTTCCCGCGGCCGAGCTCGTCCTCC
>CAIOZS010000130.1 GCA_903862845.1 uncultured Thermoleophilia bacterium | reverse complement strand
GTCGGGAGTTCCTGTGTCCCGTGCCTTCACTTGAGCGCCATCCTGGTTTCGTACCGTCCGCCGATTTGGCGCCCACGATCCGAAACCCTGTCCGACCGGTGTGACCCGGCCCTAGGAACCTGTCTACGGATACCAGCCTAGGCGACGCCGCGGTGGAGCGAATCGGCCGATGGTCCCGATCTGGCATGGCCGAGCAACTGATTTGCGACTCGGCCGAGTGACTGAGGGCCAGCGTTGAGAGCGTGCCTGACAGTCGAGCCCCGATAGGCTCCGACGGGACATCCCGATGTCACAGACAGCGAGTGGTTCCGCGAATGCTGACGGGCCGGCGGCTCCTGGCCGCAGAGGCGGATACCCCTGGGGGTGCTTGCGGACCGCACAGGCCGCGCGGCCGGTGCCCGGTTAAGCCGGAGCCGGCCGCGCTCCCGAACCATGCGGCTTGAGGACGAGTGCGTCCTCTGCCGATGACAACGAACGCCGACTACCTGCCCGTGGTGGGTTTCGGCGCCGTGCCCGTGGAACGTGACCGGAGACCGGCGGGTGGGTCAGATCTGTGCCTTGTTGCCCTCCGTGTTGCAGCACCCCACGATGTTTCTTGCGCCCGCCCGCGGACTCGCCGGCTGACGGCGCGACTCCAGCGGCCGCCCCGCCGTGTGGCGAATCCCGTTTCTGGCGCTATGCTGGACCGATGGAAGACGACTTGGATTCCGAGACGCCAGACCAGCAGACTCCCGCTCCCGACCCCGAGATGCGCCGTCGCGCCGAGGAGCTCCTGAGCGGGCAGGCGGTCTCGGCAGAGCCGGCCACGCTGCTCGAGGCCAGCGCCCTCCTGCACGAGCTGCGCGTCCACCGGATCGAGCTCGAGATGCAGAACGAGGAGCTGCGCCATGCCCAGCTCGAGCTGGACGCGCAGCGCGCCGAGTACTTCGCGCTCTTCCACCTGGCGCCGGTGGGCTACCTCACCCTGAGCGAGGAGGGCATCGTCGGCGAGGCCAATCTCACGGCCGCGCGCCTGCTGGGCGTGGCACGGCAGGACCTCCTCGGGCAGCCCTTCAGCGCCTTCGTCTTCGCGCCCGACGGGCAGGCGTACTACATGCACCTCCACAAGCTCGTGGAGACCGAGGCGCCGCAGACCTGCGAGCTGCGTCTCCAGCCGGTCGGCGGCGAGCCCTTCTGGGCGCTCCTCGAGTCGCCGCCGCAGGGCGCCGCCGACGGCGAGCCGCTGCGCTACCACCTGACCTTCACGGACGTCCACGAGAGGGTCTTGGCGGAGGAGGCGCTGCGCGAGAGCCAGGAGCAACTCGCCAGCGCCGTCGAAGGCTCCGGAGTCGGGCTCTGGGACTGGCGCCCCCAGACGGGTGAAGAGACGTTCAGCGAACGCTGGGCCGAGATCGCCGGCTACACGCTGGCCGAGCTGGCCCCGACCTCCATCGAGACCTGGCGAGACCTCTGCCACCCCGATGACCTGCGGCGCGCGGACGAGCTGCTCGAAGAGCACTTCTCCGGACGGTCTGAGATCTACGCATGTGAGACACGCGTGCGCCACAAGGACGGACACTGGGTCTGGGTGCTCGACCGCGGCAAGGTCTCAGAGTGGGACGACGACGGGTGCCCACTGAGGATGACCGGCACGCAGCTCGACATCAGCGCGCGAAAGCAGGTGGAGGAGGAGCTGCGGAATGCCTCCGACCGCCTGGCGCTGGCCACGCGCGCGGGCGGCGTGGGCGTCTGGGACTACGACCCTGTCAACAACACGCTGCACTGGGACGAGCAGATGTTCCGCCTCTACGGGATCACGGGCAAGCAGTTCGGCGGCGCCTACGAGGCCTGGCAGGCGGGGCTGCACCCGGACGACCGCGAGCGCGGCGACGCCGAGATCCAGGCGGCGCTGCGCGGCGAGCAGGAGTTCGACACCGAGTTCCGCGTGCTCTGGTCGGACGGGACCATCCACTACGTCCGCGCCCTCGCCCTCGTGCAGCGCGACGCCTCCGGACAGGCCCCGCACATGATCGGCACCAATTGGGACATCACCGAGCAGCGACGGGAGGCGGAGAAGGTGCGTGAGACGACGGCGCTGCTCTCCGGCCTGCTGGCCTCCATCCCGGACATCGTATTCTTCAAGGACACGCGGGGCATCTACCTTGGCTGCAATCCGGCGTTCGCGCGCTTTGCCGGCCGGGAGGTCGCCGGCATCGTCGGCAGCACGGATCACGACCTGTTCGGCGCGGAGGTGGCCGACTTCTTCCGCGAGCAGGACGAGATCATGATGGCACTCGGCGAACCGCGCCACAACGAGGAGTGGATCGAGTACCCCGACGGCGCCCGCGTGCTCATCGACACACACAAGGCCCCGTTGCGGGATGCCGCCGGGCAGGTCATCGGTCTGGTCGGGGTCAGCTTTGACATCACGGCGCGCCTCCGCGCCGAGACCGAACTGCGCGAGAGCGAGACGCGCCTGAGAGACATCGTCGAGACCATGGCCGACTGGGTCTGGGAGACCGACGAGGCCGGCGTCTACACCTACAGCTCGCAGGCGAGCGCTCACTTGTTCGGCCGGTCCCGCGGCGAAGTCATCGGCAAGACGCCATTCGACTTCATGCCGCCGGATGAAGCGGCGCGCCTCGCGGTGCTGTTCGCCGACATCGTCGCCAAGAAGGCGCCGATCGTCGATCTCGAGAACTGGAACCTCGACGCCGACGGCGAGCGCTTCTGCCTGCTCACGAACGGCGTGCCGGTGCTGGACGACGCCGGGAACCTCACGGGCTATCGCGGCGTGGACAGAGACATCACCGAGCGCAAGCGCGCGGAAGAAGCTCTGCGCGAGGCCGCCGACCGCCTCACCCTGGCCACGCGGGCCGGCGACGTCGGCGTCTGGGACTGGGACGTGCAGAGCGACACGCTCACCTGGGACGAGCAGATGTTCGCCCTCTACGGGATCACGCGCGAGCGGTTCGGCGGAGCCTACGACGCCTGGAGGGCGAGGCTCCACCCGGATGACCTGCAGCGCAGTGACGACGAGATCCAGATGGCGCTGAGCGGCGAGAAGGAGCTCGACACCGACTTCCGCGTGCTCTGGCCCGACGGCACTGTGCACATCATCCGCACCCTCGCCCTCGTGCAGCGCGACGCCTCCGGGCGGCCCGCGCGAATGATCGGAACCAGCCGGGACATCACCGGGTTCAGGCAGACCGAGACAGAGATCCGCCGCCTGCAGGCCGAAGAAGCCCTGCGCCAGAGCGAGGAGGCCGTACTTGTCGCCGTGGCGGCCGAGCGCTCCCGCCTGGCGCGCGAGCTCCACGACTCGGTCACGCAGGCACTTTTCGCGGCGACCCTCAAGTGCGAGGTCCTGCAACGGTCGGTCGAATTGGTCACGCCGCAGACCGCGGAAACGCTGGCCGACCTGCACCGGCTCACGCGCGGCGCCCTCGCGGAGATGCGCACTCTGCTGCTCGAGATGCGCCCGGACGCGCTCAGCGAGGTCCCTTTGGACGAGTTGCTGCGCCACCTTGCCAGGGCGTCCGAGAGCCGCGCACGCATCATCGTGTCCCTCACCACGCACGGCCGACCGATGCTCCCTCCCGAAGTGAAGCTCGCGCTCTACCGCATCGCTCAGGAGGCCCTCAACAACGTCGTGCGCCACGCTCAGGCGACGCGCGCTTGGCTGGACCTGCGCTGCTCGGCGGCCGCTGTGCAGCTGGTGGTCGGCGACGACGGGTGTGGGTTCGATCCGTGCCGCGCGCGCCCCGGTCAGCTCGGCTTGCAGATGATGCACGAGCGGGCAGGTGCGGCCGGCGCCCTCTTGCGGGTCGAGACCGCACCCGGCCGTGGTACGCTGGTCACGATCGAGTGGCCCGGTGGAGAGGAGTGAGCGGGGATGGCCAACGCGCACACGATCTCGGCGCGGATCACGGTGGCGATCGTCGACGACCACGAGCTCGTGCGCAGCGGGCTGGAGAGCATCCTTTCGCTCTACGACGACCTGGAGCTCGTCGGCCAGGCACGCAGCGGGGAGGCGGCCGTCGCGCTGTGCGCTGCCAGGCACCCCGATGTGGTGCTCATGGACCTGATCATGCCGGGGATGGACGGAGTGGCGGCGACGGAGCAGCTGCTGCTGCGCTCCCCCGGCACAAAGGTGCTGGCGCTGACCAGCTTTTCAGACTCAGACCTGATCGAGCGCGCTCTGCGTGCCGGCGTCATCGGCTACCTTCTCAAAAGCGTCAGCGGAGACGAGCTGGCGGCGGCCATCAGGCGGGCACACGCCGGGCTCTCCACGCTCGCTCCCGAGGCCGCCCAGGTCCTGATCGACGCCGTCACCACACCGGCGAGTGACGGCGTCCTCCTCACGGCGCGCGAGCGCGAGGTCCTGAGCCTGCTCACCGAGGGTCTGACCAACGCCGAGATCGCCGCGCGCCTCGTCGTGAGCCTCTCGACGGTCAAGACGCACGTCAGCAGCATCATTTCCAAGCTCGGCGCCGCCACGCGCACCGAGGCTGCGGCGATTGCCGTGCGCGAGCAGCTCGTCTAGCGCTGCCCCTCTGTCCTTCGGCCGAAAGACAGCTGCTCGGCCATCCCAGCTCGGGAGCATCGGCCGATTCGCTCCACCGCATCGCCGCCAAAGCTGGCATCCGTTGACAGGTTCAGCCCACAAGGCGCGACGAGCGTGTACATGAAGCACGCTACCGGACAACACAAGGGAGCACTGGTTCTCTTCTGCGCCCTTGCGATGGCCGCGTTCGCCATGTTCACCGGGATGGCGGTCGCCGAGACCACGAACACCTCGGCGACCCTCACGGCGGGCGACCAGACCAACACTCAGGCGCTCACAGTAAGGACGTTTGCCGGCGCCCCGAACAGTCCGCCGCAGACGCTTCCTGCCGCTGGGATCGGCGGTAGCACCGTTTTCGGCGGCGTGCGCGCCACCTTGCGCCGCTGGTTCGGGCGCTGACGCGCCCGCGCGGGCGGCGCGCCGGGAACCGACGCCGCCCGGCTGGGCGAGCGGGCCAGCCGGGCGGCAAGTGGATCTCAAAAGCCTTGTTCTCCGCCCGGCCGGACGGCGGCGCTTCAGCCGGTCTTCACCGCCGTCCGGTCGAACGCGACGGAGCCGGCCCAGACGCCGGCCGCCACCAGCACGCCGAACGGCGACGCCACGATGCGGAACCCCCTGGCTCTGCTCTGTGTCGCCGTGCCGTCCATGGTGGTGCTCCAAGACCCCCTTCGCGGGCGCCGGCGGCGCCCGCGTCGTAGTACATCCGTCTAGGAGAACCATCGGGTTCGCGCTTCCCGACCCACATGGGCATGCGCGGCAGACCGTGAGGGCAAACGGCCTCAGTCGCGTGAGCGGGCCGGCTTCAGGGGCGGCCGACGGCCGAAGGCATGCACCGCGCCGCTGCTCCCCGCGGCAGAGGCGACGTCGGCGCGACGAGGCCGGCGGCCGAAGCGCACGAGATGCCCGGCGCAGCGGCAGTCGCCGGCGCCGAAGCGCTGCGGGCGGCGCGCAGCGCCGGGCAGCGCCGCCAGGGCGCCGGCGAGCTCGCACTCGCCGGCGGCGCCGTCCACGAGCCAGGCGCGACGCGCCGGAAACGCCGTGAACAGGTAGTCGGCGTGCCAGCGCAGCGGCTTGCCCGTCGCGAGATGGCGCGCGATGCGCGCCCGGCGCGCCCGCGCGGCGCTGCCCACGTAGGCGTACCAGCCGCGCTCGAACGCGACAGCGCCGAGGGCGCCGACCGACACGCTGGTGCGCCGCGGCACGTAGGTCAGAACGACGTACAGACGCGGAGCGCCGTCACTCACAAACGCTGCCTCAGCCGCGCGACGGCGCACCGTCAGGGGGCTTGCCCGCGCGCGGCGGCACGGGGCTGCCGCGCAGCCGCCGCGAGCCGCGCGACATGCCGCCACGCCGCGGCTGGCACGAGGGGCAGTAGTGCGTGCCGCGGCCGCCGACCTCGAGGCGCCGCACCGTCGCGCCGCAGTCCCTGCACGGCTGGCCGGTGCGCTGGTACACGCTCAGGATCTCCTGGAAGCTGCCGCGCCGCCCGGCCGGGTCGATGAAGCTCTCGATCGACGAGCCCTCGTGGTCGATCCCGGCCTGCAGGGTCTCGAGCAGGGCCGCGTGCAGGCGCCGCGCCTCACGCGGCCCCACGCTCCCCGCCGCGCGCAGCGGGTGCAGCCGCGCGCGAAACAGCGCCTCATCGGCGTAGATGTTGCCCACGCCGGCGATGCGCCGCTGGTCGAGGAGGAACGACTTGAGCGGCGCGGATCGTCCCTCGAGGGCCCCGCGCAGGTAGGCGACGCTGAAAGCGTCGCCAAAAGGCTCCGGGCCCATGGCCGCGAAGAACTCCTCTTCGGCCGCCGGGTCGAAGGCCCAGAGGCGGCCGAAGCGGCGCACGTCCTGAAAATGCAGCTCGGTCTGCGGGTCCAGCCGCCAGACAAAACGCGGCGGGCGCTCGGCCGGTCCCGGCTTGAAGAGCAGCTGGCCGGTCATGCGCAGGTGGATGACGGCCGTCGTCGGGCCGCCCCCCGGCTGCGGAGCCCCGGCCGGCACACCCGGCGTCGCGCTCAGGTCGACGATGAGGTACTTGCCGCGACGCCGCAAACCGACGACGCGACGGCCGGCGAGCAGAGCGTGCAGCTCCGCCTCGCTCTGCGCGCTCACCGTCGCGTCGTTGACGATGACGTCGCGCACCAGGAGCCCCGGCAAGCAGGTGAGCAGCCGGCGGCGGACGGTCTCGACCTCGGGCAGCTCCGGCATCAGTCGTCTCCGGGACGCGCCGGCGGCGGTTCCGCGTCGACGTCCTCGCGCGCGCCCCACCAATCCTCCAGGAAGGCGCGAGCCTCAGCGGCCATCGTGATCTCGCCGGCCTCGACCTCCTCGTCGAGGGCGTCCAGCGCTTGCCCCACCACGACGCCGGGCTCGAGCCCGAGCAGTTCCATCACCTCGTGGCCGCTGAGCATCTGCGGCACTGGGGCCTTGTTGACCTCAGTCCAGACCGAGCGCGCCACGCGGTAGTGCCGCGCCATGGACGTGGGCGACGTCTTGTCGCCGCGGGTCGCGAGCCGGTCGCACAGCGAGACCACGACGGACTCGAACACCCACGGGCTCACGTCCCGGCGGTACCGCGCGAGAGCGCGCCGCGTGAGCGGCTGCTCGCGCACAAGAAAGCCGAGGCGCAGGTGCTGGCGAATGAGCGTGCCCAGGTAGGCCGCGAAGCGCTTGCTCATCCTCAGGCGGGAGGCGATGGCGGCAGCCATCTCGCGACCGATCTCGTCGTGGTGCCAGAAGAGCACGCGGCCCTCGTCGTCGACCCTGCGCGCCGCCGGCTTGCCGATGTCGTGTAGGAGCACGGCCCACGACGCAGGCACGAGCGGCGCCACCCCCGGCAGGCCGGCGTCGAACGGCGACGTCAGGTGCTCGGCGCCCCCGAGCTGCTGCACCACGCCGCGCACGTAGGTGAGCGCTTCGAGCGTGTGCTCGAAGACGTCCAGGTGGTGGTACGGGTTTTGCTCAACGCCGCGCAGCCCATCGAGCTCCGGCAGAATCGCCGCGAGCGCCCCCCACACGGCGAGATCGCGAAAGGCCGCCGCGGCATCGCCGCCGGCCAGCACCGTCGAGAGCTCGTCGCGAAGGCGCTCGCCGCTCACGGCCGCGAGGCGGGAGGCAGCGCCGGACGCCGCCACGGTCGCGGCCGCGTCCGGCACGAGATCGTACCCGCGGGCCAGACGAGCGAGCCGCACGACTCGCAGGGGATCGTCGCTGAGGGCCGAGGACGAACAGAGCCGCAGCCGGCGCGCGGCGAGGTCGTCGAGACCGCTCAGAGGATCGACGAGCTCGTCACCGTCGAGCGGCCGGGCCATGGCGTCCAGCGTGAAATCGCGGGCGCGCAGATCAGCCTCCAGGCGGGCGCTTCGCGTGGCCGGGTCGGGCGGCCCGGCCGCAGGCGGGGCCGCGCGGCCACGCAGCGGAGCGACGTCGACGTGCATGTCACCGAGCACGAGCCGCCAGGTGCCGAACGCATCCGACGAGGCGAACACGGCGGCGCCGAGCCGTTCCGCGAGGCTCCTCGAGAACGGCTCGGCGGCGCCGTCCACGACGATGTCGACGTCGCGCACCGGCAGGCCCAGCAGCTCGTCGCGCAGGCAACCGCCGACGAGCCAGCCGGCTTCGCCGGGTCCCAGGGCGGAGCGAGCCGCCTCGGTAACCTCGTCGGGCGACGGCCGTGAAGCGCTCCCCTGAGGACGGCCGCTCACCGGCGCTTCAGGCCGCGGGCCCGGCGCCGCGGTAGCGGCGCACGACCCGCGGCGCGACGTCGCAGACGACCTCGTAGTTGATCGTCTGCAGCAACCGCGCTACCTCTTCGCAGAGGATGCGCGGCGCGCCGGCGGCGTCGCGTCGCGGGCCGCTCGCCGCGGTCCAGGACTCCCCGGGGCGACCGTCGACGCCGTCTCCCGCCGCGCCGAAAAGCACGACCTCGTCGCCGGGCCCGCCCCAGTCGTCAGGCAAACGCACGGTGAGCTGGTCCATGCTGATGGTGCCGCTGATGCGGCAGCGGCGACCCGCGACCAGCACATCGCCGCAGTTGGTGAGCAGCCGGCGCACACCGTCGGCGTAGCCGATGGGCACGATGCCGATGCGCGTCGGCGCGTCGGCGACGAAACGCCGCCCGTACCCCACGGATTCGCCGGGCGCGACCTCGCGCACGCCGGCCACGTAGGAGCAGACCTTCATCGCCGGCCGCAGGTCGTCCTTGAACGGGTCGTCGTTCCCCGGAGCCAGGCCGTACATGGCGATGCCGGTGCGGATCATGCCAAAATGGGCGCGCGGCGCGCGCAGCGTCGCGGCGCTGTTGGCCGCGTGGCAGAGCAGGCCGGGGTAGAGAGCCCCGAGCTCCCCGGCCAGCGCCGCGAAGCGCTCGAGCTGATACTCGAAGAAGGCCGTGTCGGCCTCGTCGGCCGTGGCGAAGTGGCTCATCAGCCCCACCAGCAAGCCGTCCTGCGCCGCGCCGGCGCAGAGCACGCGGGCCTCTTGCTCGGTGACGCCCAGACGGCCCATGCCGGAGTCGAACTTGACGTGGACACGGGCGCCGAGCTGCTGCGCCGCGGCCAGGAACGACGCCGACCAGACGACGACGTCGGCGCCGGCCACCACGGCGGCCTCCAGCTCCGCGCCGGTCATGGGGCCGAAGATGAGGATCGGCGCCGCAAGCCCCGCCGCGCGCAGCTCCTCCGCCTCGGCCACGGCGGCGACGCCGAGCCAGGTTGACCCGGCCTCGAGGGCGGCGCACGCCGCGGGGACCGCGCCGTGCCCGTACCCGTTCGCCTTGACCACGGCGCAGTGCACGGCGCCGGCCGGCAGACCGCGCCTCAGCCGGCGGACGTTGTGGCGGATGGCCTCGAGATCGATCTCGGCCAGCGCCCGGTGACGGCCGGCCAGCATCTACAGGTCCAGGAGCTTCATGATGTCGTGGCGCGTGATGAGGCCGACCACCGCGTCGTTCTCGTCGACCACCGGCACGCGGTCGAAATGGTGGCGCGACATGATCGTCCCGGCCGTGCGGGCAGGATCGTCGGGGCCGACGGTCTTCACCTTGTCACGGTGGGTCATGAGCTGCGCCACGTTGGCGGCGGCAGCCCTCTCGAGCTGCTCCTTGAACTTCTTCTGGCTGCCCAGATAGATGATGCTGTCGAACAGCTCGAAGTAGTGCGGGTACTGAACGTCGGCGTCGAGGGCCATGAGGTCGCCCTCGGTGACGATGCCGGCCAGCTTGCCGTCCTGCACCACGGGCACGCCGCCGATGCGCTTCTCGCGAAACAGGGCGGCGAGATCTTTGACGGAGAGCTCGGGATCGACGGTGATGACCGGCGTGGTCATGATGTCGCGGGCGAGGGCCTCGCCCTCGGCCGGCTGCTCAGTGATGCTCATGCGTTTCCTCCTGTGGGCCGGCCTTGAGCCGCTCGACGGCGGCCGGCAGGAACTGGATGACGTCGCCGGCGATCATGCCCTCGGTGCCGACGGCGTTCTCGGCGGCGAGGTCGGCGGCCAGGCCGTGCAGATAGGCGCCCAGGCAAGCCGCCTCGGTGGCGCCGAGACCCTTGGCAAGCTGGGCGACGATGACGCCACTCAGCACGTCGCCCGTGCCCGGCGTGGCCAGGCCGGGATTGCCGGTCGGGACGACGTAGGCCCGTCCCGACGGGTCGGCGACAATGGTGGCCTCACCCTTGAGGAGCACGGTCGCGCCGCTGCGCTGGGCGGCGGAGCGCACGCACTCGAGACGCTGGGCCGCCACCTCCTCGGCCGGACGGCCGAGCAGGCGGCCCAGCTCGCCCTCGTGTGGCGTGAGAACCGTCGGCAGCTTGCGGTCGGCCAGAAGCTCCGGGCGGTCGCCGAGCGCGTAGAGCCCGTCGGCGTCCAGAAGCAACGGCCGGCCCAGGCCGAGCAGCTCGCGCACCAGGAGCTGCGCCTCTTCGGCGCGGCCGTAGCCGGGCCCCACGGCCACGGCTTTGAGCCCGGCGGCCTGCTCGAACAAGGCGCTGCGCGCCGCCGCCGCAAACTGGCCGGCGGCGCCGGGCACCTCGACGGTGATGACCTCGAGGAAGGGCTTCTCGCCGCCTGCCCCCTGCGGCAGGGCGGCGTGCACCAGCCCGGCCCCCGCGCGAAGCGCCGCCATGGCCGTCATGTGGGCGGCGCCGGTCATGCCTCTGGAGCCGCCGACCACAAGCACGGTGCCCACCGACCGCTTGTGGTCGAGAGCGCCTTTGGGCACGAGGAGCGGTGCCAGACCCTCCTCGGTGAGCAGCCAGACGTCGGCGTCGCGGTCGCACAGCGGCGGGATGCCGATCGCCGTGGCGACGACCTCGCCGCTGAACGTCCCGCCGGGCGTGACGAAGTGACCGATCTTGGCGGCGTGCAGCGCCACCGTAAGGTCGGCGAAGACGGCCGGGCCGTGAACGGAGCCGCTGCTTGCCCCCACGCCGCTGGCGATGTCGACGCTGACCACCGCCCCGGGGGCCTCGTTAATGAGCTCGATGGCCGCGGCCGCGGCACCCTTGGCCGCCCCGGTGAACCCGGTGCCGAAGATGGCATCGACGACGACGTCCGCCATCTCGACGAGCATGATCGCGTGCTCCGCCGGAACGCCCTCGGCGTCGAACACTTCGCGAACGTCGACGCCGAGCTTGCCGAGGATGTCGAGATTGAGCTTCGCGTCGCCGGAGTACTCGGCGGCCGGGGCCAGCGTGAGCACGGTGACCTCGACGCCGGCGTTGAAGAGCTCGCGCGCCACGACGAAGCCGTCACCGCCGTTGTTGCCCTTGCCGGCGAAGACCACAGCCTCCTCCGGCTCGTACCGTTCGAGGATCTCGCCGGCGACCGCGAGCCCGGCGCGCTCCATCAGGTGACCGCCGGGGATGCCGATGCCCTCGATGGCGATGAGGTCGATCTGCCGCATCGCGTCGGCGGTGTACAGGCCGAGCAGCAGAGATTCATCCATCGGCGTCCTCCTTCAGGGCGGCGGCCACGGCGTAGGCCATGCCGCCGGTATGACTCAGCGAGACTTCGACGCGCGTGACCCCCAGATGGGCGGCGATGCGCGCCACGTCGCCGTGCAGCGCGATCAGAGGCTTGCCTCCGGAGAGTACCTCGATGTCGCGCCACACGAACCCGATGATACCGATTCCGAGAGCCTTGCCCACAGCCTCTTTAGCGGCGAAACGCGCGGCGTAACGCGGAAAGGGGTCGGCATAGTCGTCGCAGTAGACACGCTCCTGCTCGCTGAAGAGCCGCTCGTAGGCGCGCGGCAGCCGCTCCAGCAGACGGCGGATGCGGGCCGCCTCTACGGCGTCGATGCCGAGGCCGAAGAGCAGGCCGCCGGGCGGGATGGCGGGGAAGGTCATTCCACGGTCACGGT
Organism: uncultured Thermoleophilia bacterium; assembly: GCA_903862845.1. Classification (GTDB taxonomy): domain Bacteria; phylum Actinomycetota; class Thermoleophilia; order UBA2241; family UBA2241; genus CAIXSE01. Next base: position 2,931 of record CAIOZS010000130.1, on the reverse strand, counting down.
CTTCGCGAGGTTTCGCGGCTGGTCGACGTTGAGGCCCTTGATCCCGGCGATGTGGTAGGCCAGGAGCTGCAGCGGCACCACGGTGAGGATCGGCGCCAGGTGATGGTCGCACTTCGGCACCCACAGCACGTCGCGCGACAGCTCGCCGATAACCTCGTTGCCGTCGGTGGCCACGGCGATCACGTCGGCGCCGCGGGCGCGCACCTCCTCGATGTTGCTGACCAGCTTGGGAAACACGGGGCCGTCGTCGGCGACCACGACCACCGGCGACTCCTTGTCGAGCAGGGCAATGGGCCCGTGCTTCATCTCGCCGGCGGCGTAGGCCTCGGTGGGGATGTAGCTGATCTCCTTGAGCTTGAGGGCGCCCTCGAGGCACACGGCGAAGCCCATGCCGCGACCGAGGTAGAGGAAGAAGCGCTCGTCGTGGTGGCGCTCGGCGATGCGTTCGACGGCGGTGTCGCGCTCGAGAAGCTGCTGGACGAGCTCAGGGACGGCGCGCAGCTCGTGGCCGAGCCGCTTGAGCTCGGCCTCGCTCTGCGCGCCCCGCGCCCAGGAGAGGCGCAGGGCCAGCAAAAGCAGGGCAGCGACCTGGGACGTGTGCGTCTTGGTCGCCGCCACGCCGATCTCCAGGCCGGCGCGCGTGTAGAGGACGTAGTCCGCCTCGCGCGTGGCCTGGCTGCCCATGACGTTGCAGAGCGCGAGCACCGGCGAGCCGGCCTCCCGGGCAAGCCGCATCGCGGCCAGCGTGTCGGCCGTCTCGCCCGACTGCGTGATGCCGATCACCAGGGTGTCGGGGTCGAAGACGGGCTCGCGGTAGCGGAACTCGCTGGCCACGTCGATCTGCACCGGCACGCGCGCGAGCTGCTCGATGGCGTAGCTCACGATGAGGCCCGCGTGATACGAGGTGCCGCAGGCGACGATGAAGATGCGCCGCAGGCGGCGCAGCATCTCGTCGCCGATGCCCACCTCGCTGAGGTCGACGGTGCCGTCTTCGCGCAGGCGGCCGGCGAGCGTATCTCGTAGCGCCGCCGGCTGCTCGTGGATCTCCTTGAGCATGAAGGTCTCGTAGCCGCCCTTTTCGGCGGCGGCGTCGTCCCAGGGCACCACCGTCTGCTCGCGCACGAGTGGCCGGCCGGCGACGTCGCAGAGCACCGCGCCTTCGGCGCGGAGCGTGACGACGTCGCCGTCCTCCAGCACGATCACCGTGCGCGTGTGCGCCATGAAGGCGGGGATCGCCGAGGCGAAGAACATCTCGCCGTCGCCGACGCCGACCACGAGCGGGCACTGGTTGCGCGTGCCGACGACGATGTCGGGCTGGTCGGCGGAGACCGCGCAAAAGGCGTGGTGGCCCTTGAGGGCACGAGCCGCGGCGCACACCGCCGCCGTGAGGCCTTCACCAATGTGCTCCTCGATGAGGTGCGCCACCACTTCGGCGTCGGTCTCGCTCTTGAGCTCATGCCCGCGCGCCGTAAGCTCGGCGCGCAGCTCCTTGTAGTTCTCCACAATGCCGTTGACGACGATCGAGATCCGGCCGGTGCAGTCGTCGTGTGGATGCGCATTCTCGTGGCTGGGCCGGCCGTGCGTCGCCCAGCGCGTGTGCCCCAGCCCCACGGTCGCCGGTGACGCGTCTTCTCCGGCGGCCGCGAACAGCGCGTCGAGGTTGCCGACCGCGCGCACCGTCGTCAGCTCGCCATCCTCGATGAGGACGATGCCGGCCGAGTCGTAGCCGCGGTATTCGAGCCGTCTCAGGCCGTCGAGGATGATGGGCTTGCAGGGACGTCGCCCGGCGTAGCCTACGATGCCGCACATGCGTGCTCCCTTCTCGGGGTATGGCGCAGGCGGGCAGGCTGCGAACGGCACTTTCGGGATCCCTTTGTGCCCGTCGTTGCCGACGGGGTTTGTGGATCCGATAACGACCGTGCCGGGCCGGGAGGCATCCGCCGAGTCTTTCGATGAACCTCCACCTCGTCACCCGCGCGGGGCGCCCCCTTCGGGGCTTCGCGCGCGGGCCAGGCGCTCAGGCTGCTCTTCGGGTGTCCGCGCCGCCGGTCTGCTGTATGCCGGCTATTCTACCGCACCGGCGGGTGGCCGACCGGCGAGAATCCCTGATCGGCGAAATGCTGGTCGAAGGCGAGGCACTCGCGGATTTCCAGACGGCGCATGACTTCGAAGCTCACGCAGTCGACAAGACTCAGGTTGCGCCGATCGGCCACGAGCAGAGCCTCGGCGGCGCTTTCGTGATCGTCCTTCGTGACCCACTCGAGGGCCACGGGTTCGAGGATGTCGCGCACGAGCTTGCGCATGGCCGGGACGCCCAGGCGTCGTTGCAGCACCGCGCACGACTCCAGGACGACGTAGTTGCTGGTGAGCACGGGCAGGCGCCCTTCCGCCACCCATCGCCACTGCGCGATGGCATCGCCGTGCATGTCTTCATCCTCGTCAAGCAGCGCGACGAGAAACGACGTGTCCACGAACACGCTCACTCCGAGGCTGCGGCGGCGAACTCGTCGTCATGCGTCTGCGAGAGATCGCTTCGGCCCGAGCGGAAACCGCCCACGGCAGCCAGTGAACGCCGCCAGCGCTCGTCAAGCGATGGTCCCGATTCACGACTGATGTACTCGTCGACAGCATCACGGATGACCGCCGCCATGGACACCGAGCGCTCGCGGGCCAGTTTCTTCACAGCCTCGACCTCGTCCTCGCTGAGCTGGATCTGCGTGCGCACCATATCGTCACCCCAAAGTGTAATCACATGACGTCTACACGTTATCACCATGAGACGAGAAACATGACCATCCCCTTTGCTCAGGCGCCGGTGAGCCAAGAATGGGGCGCCCGGCGAGTGCGCAGCCGACAGCGCGGGCGTTCGCGCCGACCGCGGCGGCTGCGGCGCCGGGTAGTGCGAAAAGGGAAGACAAGGATTCCCTGACT